>CAZBUP010000001.1:0-55096 GCA_964495145.1 uncultured Staphylococcaceae bacterium
ACCCCGAATATGGAACCCTCGACGACATGAAACGCTTGATTGATGAAGCCGAGACCCGTCAGATAAAAATCATCATGGATCTCGTCATCAACCACACCTCCGACGAACATGCTTGGTTCCAGCAAAGCCTTGATCCGGCCTCGCCTTATCACGATTACTACATTTGGCGGCCGGGCCGCATCAAAAACGGACGCGAATTGCCTCCAAACAATTGGCAAAGCCAATTTACCGGCAGCGCTTGGACGAAGCACCCGGCGAATGGGCTTTACTATCTCCACCTATTCACCCCAAAGCAACCGGATTTGAATTACCGAAACGAGAAAGTCATCGAAGAAGTCGAACGGATGATGAAGTTTTGGCTCGATTTGGGCGTAGCCGGGTTTCGCTGCGACGTCATCAACATGATTTACAAAAGCTCGCTCGAGGACGGGAAACCCCGCATATTCCAAATCGGGCAGGAACATTACCTTTCCCAAAGCGGGAGCCATTCGATCCTCAAACGCTTCCATGACGACGTCTGGCAGCCCTATGGGGCCTATACCGTCGGGGAAACAGTGGGACTGGACGCCTTGACAGCCCAAAAGTACACCGACAATCAATTGGAAACCGTTTTTCAATTCGACCATACAAACGTCGATCAATGGCTTTTGCCGATTATCAGAATCAAGTACCGACCCGAAAAAATGGCCCGCACCTTGAGAAAATGGCAGACGATTTTGCCATGGAATACCTTGTTCTTCGAGAATCATGACATGCCGCGATCGATATCGCGATTCGGAGATGCCAAGCGATACCGCGTCGAAAGCGGCAAGATGCTGGCGACCTTGATCTTGACGTTGAGAGGCATTCCCTTCGTTTACCAAGGGGAGGAAATCGGCATGGTGAACACCCCGTTTCAAAGCTTGGAGGAGATTAATGACGTGGCAAGCGTCAACGTCTACAAAATTCTTCGATCCTATCACATCGGTCATCGCCTGGCTTGGAAGATGGTCTTGGAATTCTGCCGCGATCACGCCCGAACTCCCGTCGCCTGGAACGACGGACCCCATGGCGGGTTTTCCTCAGTTGAACCATGGCTTCGCGATAACGGCCATGCCACCACGATCTCCATCCAAGCGGCCCAGGCTGATCCGCAATCGATCTATCACTACTACCGCCAATTGATTCAATTCCGAAATCAAAGTAAAACGCTTCAAATCGCCATCATCCAATTCGATCGGAGCCCGCGCGAGGTTTTGTCATATCAACGGACATATCGCGAAGAAACGGTGTCGGTCGTCGCCAATTTGGGTGGCCGCGTCAAACGACTTCCTCAAAAAATCCAAGGGACGAAGTTATTCGGCAACTACCCGATGGCCGACGATTTCCAAGTTTCCCGGCTCGAACCGTATCAAGTCATAGTTTTTCGTTCCAAATGAAGCTATTTCTTTATTATTAACGAGAAAATGATATAATTATCCCGTATTTTTGTTTGAAAGAGAACCTCTATGAAATCATTGCTGTACTTCCAATCCGGCGGTCCCACTCCCGTCATCAACACCTCGTTATTCGGCGTCATCAAGGAAGCGAAACTCCATTCGACGATTGACGGCATCTACGGGAGCCTTTTCGGCATCGAAGGGGTCATCAACGACAACTTGATTGATTTGAGGCAAGAAGACGATGAGCAAATCGAGCTATTAAAACAAACGCCGGGCGCCATTCTCGGCACCACCCGTTATAAGCTGAGCGACGACCTCGGGCATCCCGATTATTTCAAAATCCTCATGACCCTCAAAAAGCACAACATCGGATATTTGCTCGTGAACGGCGGCAACGACTCAATGGACACCTGCCACAAATTATCGCAATTCATGCGAAAAGCCGATTATGAATGCGCCGTCATTGGCATCCCGAAGACCATCGATAATGACCTCAGTTATACCGACCACTGCTTGGGCTATCCTAGCGCGGCCAAATATGTCGTCCAGACGCTCCAAGACATCGCCATCGACAACACCTGCTATAACAAAGGTAAAGTCGCCATCGTCGAAGTGATGGGCCGTAACGCCGGCTGGCTCACGGCCGCCGCGGCTTTATTGGAAGGCGACATCAAGCCCGATCGGATCTATTTGCCTGAAGAAAGCTTCCATCTTGAGAAGTTTCTCGACGAGATCAAGTCCATCTATGCCGAAAAGAAAAAAGCGTTCATCGTCATCTCCGAAGGCGTTGCCCCGTTTTTATCTTCGGCCTTTGCGACCGTCGATTCGTTCAACCACGCCCAATTGGGCGGCATCGCCAACATCCTCGGCGACCAAATCAAAGACAAACTCGGTTTTCCAGTTCGAGCCATCGAATTCAGTTTGATGCAACGGGCGGCGGCCGCATTCATCAGCCAAGTCGACCGTGAGGAAGCCTTACGTATTTCCAGAGTTGCGGTCCGGGCCGTGGTCAAAGGCAAAACCAACGCCATGGTCATCATCGACCGAGTGCCCGGTCCCACATACAAAGTCCGTTATTTATTGAAAAACCTGCGCCACATCGCCAACGTCGAGCGCAAGATGAGCGCCGAATTGATTAAAGACGTCCATGGCGAGGGCCATCTGATGAAGGCATATCTCCATCCGTTGATCGACGGCAGCGTGAAATTCATCCAAAAGAACGGGATTATCGCCTTCGCCAAACTCAAGAAAGTAAAAATATCATAAAAAAAGTGCCGTGATGAACGCGGCACTTTTTGTTTACCGAAACGGAAACGATTAGTCGACGAGGACGGTTGGCTTCTTGTTGAGGATAATCGTCACTAAGTCGATGATCCAGAAAATGGCGGCCCCGGCGAAAATCCAGATGGCTCCGACCACGATCAAGAGGGTGTTTTTCTTGTCGAGGCCTTTAAGCAGCCGGTAGATGCCCCAAAGGAAATCTAGACCCGGTAAGGCAAAAATAATCTTGAGGATGAATGGCAGATCGTCGAATGTCTTGATGAATGATTTCATATGCTTTCTCCTTTTTGATATACAAACATTATAACATCGCTTCTTTTGATGGTAAGTCCTTTGGCTTTAGAAATTGAAAAAAATTTTATTTGAGGAACCATTTGACCAGGCGAGTTTTGAGCGGCGTATAAGGCTGATACCGGATGGCCACGTCGGGATGATTGGATTTCTTGAGGATGCTCTTGAAGTGGGAAAAGGTCTTGAACCCTTCATAGCCATGGTAGCTGCCCATGCCGGAGTTGCCGACGCCTCCAAAGGGCATTTCGGTCGTGGCGATGTGGACGATCGTGTCGTTGACGCAGCCGCCCCCGAACGCAACGTGGTTCAGTATTTCCTTTTCGCGAACGTCGTCCTTGGTGAATAAATACAATGCCAGCGGGGTCGGATGCTTATCGATGATAGATACGATGTCTTCGGTGTTTTCGAACGTTAGGATGGGAAGGATCGGGCCAAAAATCTCTTCGTTCATGGCCGGAGAATCCAACGTGGCATCGGATAGAATCGTCGGCTCGATTTTCAATTGATCAGGCAGCGTCTTGCCTCCGTACGCCAATGGTTCATTAGCGATCAAGTTGGTTAACCGCTCAAAGTGCTTTTTATTGATGATTTTGCCGAAACGTCCGGCCTTGAGAGGATCCGATCCGTATTGGCGTTTGATTTCGGCAATCAGCAAGTCGATGAATTGATGCTTGATGAGTTTGTGGACGATGACGTAATCCGGGGCGATGCACGTTTGCCCGCAATTGATGAGTTTGCCAAACACGATGCGTCGGGCTGCCATCGGCAAATCGGCCGTCATGTCGACGATGGCCGGGGATTTTCCGCCCAGCTCGAGGGTAACCGGTGTCAAATTGGCGGCGGCTTTTTCCATGACTAGGCGCCCGACGCTGGTCGAACCGGTAAAGAAGATGTAGTCAAACTTTTGATCAAGCAGGGTCTTGTTCTCGTCCCGGCCGCCCAATACGACCGCGACATAAGCCGGATCAAAGGTGGCCTCAATTAATTTCTTGATGACGACGCCGGTCGCTTCAGAATACGATCCCGGCTTGATGATGACGGTATTTCCGGCCGCCAGGGCATCGATGGTGGGCACGATGGACAAGAGAAACGGGTAATTCCACGGGCTCATGATCAAAACGTTTCCATAAGGTACCGGCCGTCGAAAACTGCGGCCGTGGAAGTGCACGAGGGGCGTCTTGACACGGTGGTCGCGGCTGAATTTCTTAAGGTGACGCAGCATATAACGCAATTCTTCGTAGGTCATGCCGATTTCGGTCAAATAGGCTTCTTCGCCCGATTTCCCCAAATCGATGCGCAAAGCGTCGGCGATATCGCGTTCCATGACCTTGATATTCGTTAACAGTTTGTTTAAAGCTTCGAGCCGGTAATTCACGTCATAGGTGACTTTGGTCTTGAAGAATTCCTGTTGCCGTACTATTAAATTCTGTATTTCCATATCCATTTTCCTTTTTGCCATTATAGCACTCCCAAGTAGAGGATTGCCTCATGATATAATGGACTCATGGATTGGAAGAACCGGAACATCGGAATCGCTTTGGGGGGCGGGGGTTCGCTCGGATCTTATGAAATGGGCGTTTGGACCGCGCTACGCGAACTGAAAATCACCCCGACGGTAATCACCGGAACCTCGATTGGCGCTTTGATCGGCGCCTTGATGGCCGCTGACAAGTACGAAGTCGGCATGTCGTTGTGGCGCGAGCTGACCCCTGATAAAATCATGGTAGACGGCATGAACCTTGATTGGAACACCCTCAGGAAGACCTTTAGGGAAGACCGTAAGCGCATTTTGACCTTAACGACCAGCTACATTCGCCACCGAGGCGTGGATATCTCGCCGTTGATCGACATTATCAAATCCAATTTAAAGGCAGAAGACATCAAATCGTCAGCGACCCGTTTTGGGGTCGTGGCCGTTTCATTGCCTTTCTTCAAACAGTGCAACGTCGAATTGAACCGCGTCCCTGACGAAGAGGTGCATCAATGGCTTTTGGCCAGCAGCGCCATTTGGCCGCTATTCCCGGTTCGGGGCATCAAGAAAAAGTATTACATCGACGGTGGCTATCGCGACACGGTCCCGATTAAGTTCGCCTTTGACTTGGGAGCCGAATCGGTCATCGCCGTCAATCTTTTCTATGGCGTCAGTTGGCATCCGATTCTCAATCGACGCGATAACGTCATCAATATCGAACCATCGTGGCCCCTCGGGCAGATGTTCAATTTTCAGCCGGACATCATCGCCCGCAACCGCGAACTCGGTTATAACGATGCCATGAAGAAATTCGGGCGTTATCAGGGCTTTCGCTATACTTTCGCTGCCGATTCAACCGCTTCCGATTACGACGGGCGCCTCGAAAGCCTGCTAGACCACCAATTCAAGTCACTGAAACCGGCTATCGTCAGTTTGCTTAAGCGGCATACCGGAAAGAAACCTTTGACTGGAATCATGTTCTTGCGAGGGCTTGAAATATTGGCGGAGACCCTTAAAATTGATCCAACCCCGAGACGGACCATCATCGGATTGGCCCGGGAATGCTATGGGCGGCTGCAACCGCACTTCGACAGTAAATCCGTCGTCGGATTGTTGAAAAAGATCCGTTCGGACAAGCAACTTTCATCAAAAGATGAAAAGACGGCCCTAGAAGCGATAAAATATATATTAGAACATCATTTTCATACCAATGAGGTGCAAACTTGGACTTCTAAGAAAGCCAAGCACGCCCTGGCCTACCTACTGCTCGTGATTATCCATCAAGACATCGTCAAGCCAACATCGCCACGCGCGACCATAACGGAGGCAGCAACATGAAAATCGGCATCGCATTAGGGAGCGGCGGCTCCAAAGGAGCCTATCAAGTCGGATTTTTCCAAGCCTTGAAAGAACTGAACATGAAGTACCAAGTCATCACCGGTGCCTCGATCGGCGCCCTAAACGGGGCCATCATGGCCAGTGCCGACTTGCCGCTATTAGAGAAACTTTGGCACAACCTGGAACTGAATAAGGTTATGCGCCACGGCATCAACCTCGATTTGGATGAAATCGTCCGCAGCGACAAGAAAGAATTGTTGAAGTTCATCGCCTCCTACATCAAAAACCGCGGCATCGACATCAGTCCGTTCAAAGCTTTATTACATGAGTATCTCGATCCCGACAAATTGATCAATTCGCCGATCGACTTTGCGGTGACCGTGGCCAGTTATCCCAAACTGGTCGGCAAAGACGTCATCATTAAGCAATGCCGACGGGACGAAATCGGCGACTACCTGTTGGCGAGCGCCAGTTGCTATCCGGCCTTCCCAGTCACCAAAATCGGTTTGGAGCAATATATCGACGGGGCCTATCATGATCGACTCCCGATCGATTTGGCCTTTTCGCTCGGAGCCGAACACGTCATCGCCGTCGATTTGAACACGAACCAGTTCAGCCATCCCGAATACCTGGACGACAGCCGCGTGACCTACATTCGCAGCTATCACCATTTGGGTCCGTTCCTCCTCATTAAACGTGAAATCATGGCCCGCAACATGCGGTTGGGTTATTTGGATACCATGAAGAAATTCGGCAAGTACCTCGGATTCAAATATACCTTCAAAATCACGAGCGCCTTCGATGAAATCGCCAAACAAGCCATCGGGGCGGTCGAACGGTTGAACATCGCCGAATTCACCAATGCCCTGGAAGCGAAAATCCATGAAACGATGACCACTCGGACGCGATATCTGCGCTTTTTGGAGATCATTGGCGAAGGTTTGGAGCTCGACCCGCTCAAGATATATGAAATACCGCAATTCACCCAAGAGATCGAACAAGCCATCGTTTTGAACCAACATCACGAAAACTGGCTCAAGAAACGTCCGGGCGAGCAACAATTCTATTTGCAGAAACTTAAACCAGCCGCCCGTTTCGGCATGCTGCGCCAGATTGCCAAGTTGCGGCTGAAATTGCCCGAAGACACCATGACCATGTTGGCGACTTCCTTTCCGGAACTCGGTTACGCGGCGATTCATTTCGGATTGATTAAATAACGATGGCGAATATCACCGCTTACCGTCAAAATCGTTTCCGGTACCTGCTTTACTTCATTAAAAACGCCTGGTTCGTTTTGTTGTGGAAATTGTTCCGCCGCAAGAAGAACGTCCTTCGTTTTGCCGGCATCCCCAACATCACCCAGGAATTGGGCAACCAAACCCTCAAAGACCAGATTTTAAGCGGGAAACCGTTTGCCGCGATCCGGTTTGGAGCCACCGAATTGAGCTGCCTCAACAATTACGAGAAAATCCAATTGGGCTGGCGCCATACCTATAAGAAATCGGTTCGTTATTCCATGAAGAATAACGGGGGCTTTTTCCCGACCACGGATACCAATTTGAATTATTACTGCACCTATTACCTGCGGGAATTGCCCAAGACCGACATCCTGGGCATCTCCGGCATTCACATGGAAGATTATTTTTATAAAAAATACGTTCCCCATTCACGAATCATCCAATACAACAGCTTTGAACCTTTGATGGGCGATTGGACCCAGGCCCTAGCTGGTAAGCGGGTCCTGGTCGTTTCTCCGTTTGCCGAATTGATCGAAAAACAATACGCCCAACGCCAGTCGATCATCCATAACGACCTGGTTTTACCAGAGTTCACCTTGATCACCGTGAACGCCGTCCAGACCATCGGCGATGCATACGACGAACGATTCCACAATTGGTTCGAAGCCCTTGACTATCTCAAGCTTGAGATTCTCAAACACGAATTCGACGTCGCCTTGATCGGCGCCGGCGCATTTGGGGCTCCGCTTTGCTGGTTCATCAAAACCCGGGGCAAACAAGCGATACAAACCGGTGGGGCAACACAGTTGTTATTTGGTATAATGGGTAGAAGATGGGAAAAACGACCCCATGTCACCCGTTACGTCACCGCGGCGTGGACCCGTCCGGACACCAAACCCAAAGGGGCAGATAAAGTCGAAAACGGATGCTATTGGTAACCGATATGAACAAAGCCAAAATCGAACATTATAAGAAGCAATATGGCGGCCTATTGGCCTTCTTGGTCATCGAATTATTGTTTTTCACGAGCTTGAATCTGGCTAACTATGGCATCTTATTCCGCTACCTATCCATCGTCTTGGCCGCAGCCTTGATTCCCATCACCATGCTGAAGTACCGCCAAGAGGATTGGCTCAACGTCGCTTTGGCGTTCATCCTGCCGTTATTCGCCTATGGGGCCTTCATGGCGTTTTCGCCCCTTTATTTGATTTTGCAATCAATTGTCGACAACATTGCCATGGTCTTGTCGCTGATTGCCTTTTTGTTGATTGGCATATCGATGGCCCACAACGAGGAGTTCCAGATTCAAAAAGGCCTGTCCGCCATTGTCGGGGGTTTGGCCGTTTTGTTGGTAATCGGGCTCGTGTACACCATGTGGCGCTACACATTCTTCTATGTCCTGCGCTATCAGGGCATGAACCTATATTTTGATGGAGAAGCCTATCTCGTTTCCAATGAAGCCAAGTGGTTGTTTGGTTTTGAATTCCACGAAGTCAAACTGGCGTATTTTGCCAATTATGGCATCTTCCTCACGCCGTTGCTTTTGGGATTGTTGTTCGTCCGGTTCAAGAACCTCAAAAAACTTGATCTGGTATGGATCGTTTCCGGGGCGATCGGACTTATCTCATTATTACTGCTGCCGGATTTCGGCGCTTTGAAATTCGTTATACCAGCCGTGCTGATTGCGGCCGCGGTTCGGTTTTTGCCACCCAATCCGATTACCAAGAAAGTCGTTTTTTACGGTTTGATCGCCGGTGGCGCCCTTTTCTCGCTGGCGGCCGTTTTCCTGCTGCTTTACGCATTTGAAGTGCCTTTTGCAGTGAATTTGGTAACCAATAACGCGATATTCAACCGAGTTTTTGGAAATTCAGTCGTTCAAGGATATGCCGAAGTGATTCAGGCCGCGATTGAACACCCATTCGGCGGCTTGCATTCGGTCATCGTCAACGCGAGTTTCATTGAAACGACCCGCAGCTCATTCTTCGACACTTTGTATCAAGGCGGCATTTTGGCGACTTTTGGCTATTTGGCTTTCATGGCATTCAGCGGTGTTCACCTCGTTAGGTATTATCGCCGAAGCAGTGATCCGCGCCATATCAAAATGCTATTAATCCTATTCGTGGCCACCCATGTTTTCACGACGTTGTTCCGCTATGAATACGCGCCTTTCGTTCGAGAGAACCAACGCCTTTACAAGATTCCGTTCTTCTCGGATCTCGTGACGTTGCTCGATGTGTTCTTGGTCGGGTACGCTTACCGTCAGGGTCACGTATCCAAGCCAAATAAAAACGAAGCCGCGCTGGCTTCGCCGATCATCGACTGATCAATACTTCTTTAAGCCCAGACGCTTTTGGGCAGCATCAATTCGTATAGGAATATGGCCGTGTAGTCATGGTTGCTATTTTCGGCCGCGGCATCAAGGATGTCGTAGGTGACGCTGACGGCGGTGGCGCCGGTCAATGACGGGGCCCCGGCCACATCTTCAAAATAGAACCCATAAAATTGCGGAAAGTCGCTTCGACGCACCCCGGCCACCTCGAACGTGAATTCGTGTTTGACATATTGGGAGTCGGTCGGGACATAGAAGGACAAGCGGACGCGCAGATCGGTGATGTAAACGCCGCCGAGGTAAGTGTCGGCCCCCGCTTTAAGATATAGACCGACGTGATTTAAGCTCGATATGGTTTTTGGAAAGAGGTAGCCGAACCCGGATTCCCGAAGTTGAAGCCGGCTTTTGCTGATGCGGACGGCGTCGCTGCAATGGAGGATGCCGTCAAATAGTTTGCTTTCGAAGCCGTATTTGACATCAGGCAGCGTTAAGGACAGTTTCTTGGTGGTCGCATAGATCTCGTCGTTTACTTCTCGAGCTCCGGTGCCGTCGTTATAATAGCGGTCGGCCGTTTTGAGGTTGGACACGCCCTCGATCACGTCTTCGGAAGCGACGGGGTAACTATGGCTGGCGGCGATGCGCTCCGGACTCAATTCGGTTTGCAAAACCGTGTCTTCATACATGTTGTCGGCAAAAATGTCAGTATGGTAGGTGTTTCGGTCCAAGGCCAAAGCGACGTCTTGGCCGCAGGATGTCAAGGCGATTAAGGCGATGCCGATCAGAAGGTGTTTCGTTTTCATTTTCGTTGGTTCAGGTACTTGGAGATGTCGAGCCAAGCCCCCATTTGGAAGTCGACTTGGTCCTCGTCGAGTATGAGGGTGCCTTTCGCGGGCGTAAACGTCATCTCGTTAAACATTATTTTACCATCAATCTGATAGAGGTCAACGCGGACAAAGGGGAATGGGGCGGCCAGCTTTTCGGCGAGGGCTACCATTTCATCGAAATTGTCTGGGCGCGCTATCGTGAAATCGGCTTTGCGCCAGCCATTGAACTGGCTGCCGTCGAACGGCGTCCAATCAATCAGGAAATTGGTATAACGGATGTCTTCTCCCCGTCCGGTCACCACGTACAAGTTGCGGGCGCGTCCGTTGAAGACGTGGATTTTGTATTCGATCGGCAGGTGCTTGCCCTGGCCGAGGTAGCGTTCGACCAAAACCCGAGGGACGATCGGGCTATAATGCCGCTCCATGGTCAAGCGTCCGTAATCGGTTTTGAGCCACTTGTCGAAACGAGCCTTAAGGTTTTCTTGGTCCAGGGTCGCCTTATCGACGACGATTTGGTTATATCCGCAGGCATGGCTGCATTTGAGCACGAACGATTGCGGCAGATTGGAAAAGTCGATGTCTTCCACACGGTCATAATGACCGTAAGCGGGGACCAAATAGCGTTCCAACCCCAATTCCTTGAGATGATCGCGAACCCCGACTCGATCGGTGCAACGGATGGCCAATGGATCCTTGGGATAGACAAACAGGCGCAGGAATTGAAGTTTTTCGGTATATCGGACCGGATGTCTCAAGTGAAGAGGGTGCCGCGTCAAATAACGGTATTGCCAGCGGACGTAGCCGACCGGAAACAAAACGCGGATGAAAACGCGCATCGGGGCGAACATGCGTTGGGTCAGCGGCGATAATTTGCGGAACTTCGGGTTCATATGGTAATCATTATACGGCTTTGAGGGTTAAGCGACTTTAAATGTTCTTTGTTTTGGCACTATCAAAATAATACTAGCAAGATTAAACTATTAAGTACTATGAAAATCCTTGCCGTTTGTCAATTTTATTACCCGGAAAATTTCACGATCACACCATTGATGCGCGATTTGGTCGCCCATGGCCACCAAGTCACGGTGGTGACCGGCCGTCCTAACGCCGGATTAGGCCGAATCGCTCCCGAATATCGCCGCCGTCCATTTGAAATCATCGACGGGGTAAAAGTCCATCGCTTGCCAATCCTCTCCCGGAAGAAAGGCAAGTTGTCGTTGATCGCCAATTACTTTTCCTATTATTTTTTGGCGCGGGCTTTTGTTCGCCGGCATCAAGGCGACTATGACGTCGTCTTTGCCATGAGCCTGTCCCCGGTCATCTCGATGGTGCCGGCACTCGATTACGCCAAACGCCATCATAAACCCTGCCTGCTTTACTGCGTCGACATTTGGCCGGAATCGGTTCTCTACACCAATAACGCCAAGCCAAATTCCTGGGTTCATCGCTGGTTAACCCGCTGGTCCCGGCAAATATACCAAGCATCCGATCGGCTTGTGGTCGGTTCTCCTTCCTACCTCGAATACATGGAACGCGAACACGGAATTCCCCGTGCCAAGATGGATTTATTATTGCAACCGGCCTTGAACGAAAGCATAAACGTGCCTCCGCTTGATCATGGCCCGGGCATCCACATCGTCTACATCGGCAATTTGGGACAGGTCCAGTTGCTCGATGAGCTGCTGGAAGCCGTGAAAATGATCAATAACCCGAATTTGCACGTCCATATCGTGGGTAGCGGATCAGCCCGTGATCGCCTCGAGGCCACCATCAAAAGCGAGAATTTGTCGGCAAACGTCCACATGTATGGCTCCCGTTCCATCCATGAAGCGGTGGCTTTCATCCCTGACGCCGATGCCCTCTTGGTGCCTTTGAAGGCAGGCGGATACGTCGGAAGGACCATTCCCAATAAGCTCGTGACCTACATGGGTTACGGACGTCCAATCCTTGGAGCATTGACCGGCGATGGCTGCGCTTTATTGGAAGAAGCCGGCGGGGGTATCCTGGTCGATCCTTCAGTATCTGGTCTCGTTGAAGGAATCAACCGGGTCACGACATTGACCGAAGAAGAAAAAAGCGCGCTGGGAGCGCGTAATTTTGCGTATTTCAAGGAACATCTGACTTTGGAAATAGTCGGCCGGCGCCTCGAATCTTATTTAAGCGAACTGGTGAAATGAACTAAAAATTCGCCGACAGCGGCCATCCCCAGTTGGGTCAGGGCCGTTTCTTTGGCCGTCAAGGCCATTTTTATTTTGGTGGCTTCGTCGAGTTTAAAAGCGCCATTCATGGCTTCGGTCAACGCGTCGACGGAACCGTTTCCGGCCCATAGGACGTCATGTTCGAATAGGCGGACCAAACATGGGTGGCGGGTCGACACCGTCAATTTCCCGCTGGTCAGATACTCGAAGAATTTGCTGGGAATCGAATAGTCGTCGAGCGTCGAATCGGTCGGTCGCGGGTTGATGTTGAAAATCGCAGACGATTCCAGTTCCCGGACTTCTCGAGCCGATCGTTGACCCAGGTAATGGATGCGCCCATCTTGGCGCGAAGCCTTCACAACGGCTTCATCGGGACCGTGACCGGCAATCAGCAAGTCGACGTCTTGATCTATTTTGGAAAAGGCTTCGAGTAACCTAGTTACTCCATAACGTTCATGAAGGGCTCCCGCGAAAAAGACATAGGGACGTTTTGGAGTATTTCCGGTGGCCGAAAATTCATCCACGAGTCCCGGCAGGATAATCGAAGGTCGCTTCGGGATGTTTACCAAGGCATTCAACGCCGGGGTCAAAGTGATGAAAGCGTCGAAGCGACGCATGCCTTTTAGGCTGGACCGAACCCACGTCGGCGAAACGCCCGTCAATAAAGCGGGATTGTCGGTGACGATACCGATCGTCTTGATGCCGTATCGGCATTGGATGCGTTTGGCCAAGCGACGCAAGGTGGTGTTCATGGAATCGACTATTAGCAGCGGTTTTTCCTTGTTATCGCTTGAGATCAATCGACTGATTGTTCGATAACCGTGACCGATGACAAGAAGTTGCTTTAGAAATGGCATATTGTATATCGGTAAATATGCATAAGTGATGCCTTGGTTCGTTTTGGTTTCCTCCGGCAAGTAAAGCGGGCGGCAGTACCGTGGCAAAGGTCGATAAGAAACGACCGTGGTTTGATGGTGAATGGCAAAAGCCGTGATCAGCTTTTGGTGGAAGTTTTGGTTGCTGGGGTTAGCCTTGACCGGTAAACGATCGCTTAAAGCGGCAAAATCGGATTCGGCCATGGCCGTGGTCAAATAAACGATTTTCACTTGACGAGAGTCCTCAAGGCGGCCAAATGCTGGGCGACCATGGTTTCGATCGTGAAAGAGGCGGCGGTGTCCAGGCAAGCTCGGCGCATGTTATGGGCTTGGACGCGGTCAATCGCCTGGTTGATGGCGGCTTCGTCTTCGGGTTCGACCACAAAGCCGTTATGTCCGTCTTTCAACAGATGGCGGGCTGCGATGACGCGGGCCGAACCGATGACCGGGGTGCCTTGGGAAAGGGCTTCGTTGACGACATGGCCGTAAATGTCTTCTTTGCTCAAGATGATGAAGGCTTCGGCATGGGCCATGAAATTCAAGAGATCCTCATGGCGTTGATAGCCGACCAAATGGACGTTGTTTAATCGGTTTTTTTCAATGAAACGCCGATACTTGGCTTCTTCAGGACCGGATCCGATTAAGACTAAATGGTTATCGTGGGAACGTTGGGCCCACAGCGAAAGCAGTAGGACATTATTCTTGCGGGGAACGAATTGCCCGGCGCTTAAAAGGACGTTGTCTTGCGGGATGCCCAAGTGTTTCCAAAACGCGATTTTTCGTTCTTGGCTGATCGTCTCTTGCGACAATTCGCGATGAAACACGGTCGCATAAGGATAGCGGATGATGGACTTGGGATTCGCCCCGTAGTGAATCAAGTAATCGTCGACTTGGGGCGCCGGGGAAAAGTATTTTTCCGCCCGACTGATTAAGCGCGTCTTGAGACGGTGCCGCCAAGGCGGATCTTGATGGACCACTCCGCCGTTGACGTAAAGGACATAGGGTTGACGCGTACGCTGGAGATAATTGATCGTCATGATTTCCGTTAGCGAGGAATAACCGTTCATGATGATCAAATCATAGTGGTTATGCTTTAAATGGCGGATTAGTTCTCGGGAAAAGTGGTTTTCGGCTCCCAGGTTTAAGCCCCTTAGAAAAATCGTCTTGAAACCATAGTTGGTTCGATCGTAGAAGTACGGATGGCGGAAACCGCTGGCGTGGCGTTCGAAAACGACCGTCAGATCCATGTGCGGGGCCAAACCGTTGAACAAATCGATTTTATAGGGGGCTGGATGGGCGAAAACGAAGATGACTTTCATGGTTTGCAATGCGAGTTAATTATATACATTATTAGTGAAATAAAGAATTACAATGTAAAATAAATCATATGAATCCAACTTTCACCGACTGGGATACTTTTTTCAAAAGCGAGAATCGAGAAGCATATTCGGCGTCGCTCCATCAGTTTCTGAATGAAGAATACGCCCACCACACGGTTTATCCCCCGCGTCCTTTGATGTTCGACGCTTTCAAGAAGACGCCGCTAGACCAAGTCAAGGCGGTCATCATCGGCCAAGACCCCTACCATGAGCCGGGCCAAGCCATGGGTCTCTGCTTTTCGGTGCCCAAAGGGATTCCCCTACCGATGAGCCTCATCAATATTTATAAAGAGTTGGAAAGCGATCTTCCCATCGTCATGGACTACCAATCGGGCGATTTGACTTTTTGGGCCGAACAAGGGGTGCTCCTCTTGAACGCCTATCTCACGGTCCGGCGCGGCGAGCCGCTCAGCCACCGCCATCCCGGTTACGAAACCTTTTTTAGGCATGTGATTGAAACCTTGAACGACAGCCCTAAGCCGATTGTTTTCTTATTGTGGGGATCGTTCGCCCGCGGCTATAAAAAACATTTGACCAATCCGCACCATTTAATTTTGGAGGCGGTTCACCCCTCGCCTTTGGCCGCCAATCGCGGCGGTTGGTTTGGAAACCGACATTTCTCGCGCACTAACGCCTTCTTGATTCAAAACGGGCTCAGCCCAATTCAATGGCAAAACCGTAGTCAATCATCGCGATAGTTGCTATAATTTAATTACGGGAGCTGTGGGAGCACGGCTGAGAGGATGACCAATCCGTCATCGACCGAACCTGATCTAGGTAATGCTAGCGTAGGTAGCGATCCTTGCTAGCCAAGGATTTTTTATTTAGGAGCGCCTCATGAAAAAATTCAAATTGACGATACGCGAAATCGCTGAAATCGCCATGTTGGTCTCGTTGGCCGTCTTGTTGGACCGGGATGGATTCAAGATTCGCCTCGGGGCCCAAAGCGGTTCCCTGTCTTTGACGATGGTGCCGCTTTTGGTCCTGGCCCTGCGCCACGGTTTCGTGAAAGGTTTCATCGGCATCGGCGTCATCTATGGCCTGTTGACCAATTTGCTCGATGGCTACGGATTCATCACGTTCCCGCTTGATTATTTGTTGGCCTATGGCTCGCTATCGCTGGTCGCCTTGTGGCGTCCGGCTTTAAATCGAACATATCGGCATCCAATCGTCAATTATTTGTATTTGACGCTGGCCATCGTCAGCGCGGTGACCGTCCGTTACGCTTTCCACGTCGTCTCGGGGATGGTCATCTACGAAGTCGATTTTCTCGGTTCGCTGTCGTATAACGCCATCTTCGTGATCCTGCCGCCCCTAAGCATCACCTTGCCGGCGATGTGGCTTTTGTGGGAACCTTTGAAACGCATCAACCTCCGCTACCCGGTTAGTGAACATTTAGCCTAAATGTGCTATATTAAGCGCATTATGGAACCATTAATCATTTTGTTAGAAGCCAAACGGAAACAATTCATCAAGTTGTTCAAGACCACCAAACTGATCAACAACATCGTTTTGGTCATCATCATCCTCGGCATGGGGGCGGCTTTCCTCTGGCTCATGGAATTGAACATGAACCTGGCTTTGATCCTCGTCGGCGTCTTGATTGCGGCCTTATTCCTATATTCCCGATTCGCCAAGGCATTCTTAGGCAAGCAAGCCTACAAATACATCTTCGATTACTATCGGACTTTGGCTGACTACTATTACCGTGAACCGGATTTCCTTGAACGGGACATTCAAGAACAAGCCGGTTTCGACCTCGAGGAATTCCGTTCGCTCAAGGTTTTGAAAAACGAATACGGAATCGTCTCTCGGAACACGGTTTTCGCCCGATTCGATCAACGCCAGTTTTCGGCCAGCGATGCCGGCGTGCGCGTGAACAAGGACCAAAAGATCGACGTCGCCTTCTTCGGGCGCATCTTCAGAATCGAACTCGACCACGCCTTTGACGATCACCTGATTATCCACCGCCGCCTCCGTAAGGAAGGACCGTGGCCCGAAGGTTTGGCCGATTTTAAGACAGTCGAAGAGCGAGACGATTACCTCGTCGTTTCCGAAAGCGGCAGCCTTGCTTCATCGATAAAGAAAGACTTGATCAAAAAGCTCCAATCTTTCGTATTGGACGATTATTTGTCGGACGTCACCCTCGTGATTGCCGGATCCCGGGCTTATCTACTCATGTCTTATGCCGACGCGGTCATGAACGTCGTTTATGAACAACCCGTCGACGCCGCCGCCATGAAACGCTTCGAAGACGATCTCGAATCGATTAAAGATTTGATTACTTATCTTCCTAATTAACAATTGGAAGCTTGCTCGAATATTGCTAGAATATCGGTGGACATTTGGTCGGGGCGACCCGACCTTGTTTAGAAACGAGTTCGTTTGCCGCATTGGATCAAGGTTCAAAGTTATAAGCATGACGGATCGTTGCATCGGTGTTGGGAATCCAATTTTCTGCTTGATGATAACGAGTCCTTTTTCATCACGGCCAGCACCCGGACCCGCGTGGTCGAAAGCGACGGGCGCCGCTGGTTTTCGAAAGAACCGGCCGTATCCTTTTTCAGTAAAACCGATTGGTACAACGTCATCGCCATGATTAAGGACGGGGGCGTCATTTTCTACGTCAATTTGGCTTCGCCTACCTTGATGTCGGATGGCATGCTCCGCTACATCGACTACGATTTAGACTTCAAGCTGTTCCCCGATGGTTCCATCTTGACCCTCGACGAAGGCGAACACGAACGGCATAAGCGAAAATACCGATATCCGGATGACTTGGTCAACGTGATCGAACTGGCGACCAAAGACGTTTTGAAGCGCCTTGAAAAGCGGGTTTATCCTTTCGACGAGCGCCTAGTCAACGACCTATACCGACAATTTTTAGCGGTCCAAGACCATCAATAGATTGTCTAGTTGGTCAAAGACCATCTTGACTTCGCCGATGCCGGCGTCGATGCGCCGTTTTTTGTTTTCATAATTGGCGACGTCGCCGACGGCGTAGACGCCGCGCAGACTGGTTTGTTGTTGCTGGTCGACGAAGAGACCGGGGCCAAACTTATCCAATCCGAAGGTGGCGCTGACCGGAATATGCCCGTAATTGACGAAAACATAGTCGACTTCGAGTCGCTCGACGATACCGGTTTCCATGTTGGATATGTCAAGGATGGAAGCCAAACCCCCGTCTTGGTGAACGGCGACGGGCACATAAGGTGTTTTGATGACCAGGTTCTGGATGTCGGCGACCGAGTCAAGATTGCCGCGGAATTCCCGGCGGCGATGGATTAAAGTCACAATCGGGGTGACCCGGCTGATGGCCCGGGCCCAGTCCAAAGCGGCGTCGCCTCCCCCGAGGATGGCGACTTTTTTATTAGCCAATAAATCCAGGTGGTGCAAGGCGTAAATGATATTGCGGCAACCCTCGGCCCCATGGCACTCTAAAAGGCGCGGCATGTAGACGCCCAAACCGGTGGCGATGATGACGGCTCGGGCTTCGTAATGGGCTTGGGACGATTCTATGACGATTCGTCCTTCCTTAGCGGCGATCGCGGTCACTTTTTCAGACAAATGGACCTTGATGCCAGGGTCTTTATCAAATTGGGACAAGAGCCATTTGATGTAGTTCTTGGCCAAAATCGAACGATGTCCGGAGATGTCGAGGATTTCCTTTTCGGGATACAGTTCCGTCAATTGACCCCCGAGTTTGTCTTGGCTTTCCAAGAGCAGGTAATCATATCCGCGCGTGGAAGCCATCCAGGCGGCATAGAGCCCGACCGGTCCCCCGCCGATGATAATCAAGTCATGACGTTCTTTCATAGGGATGATTATAGCAATAAACGGCAAAGGGATACAAAGAAAGCCGCTTGATGAGAATTTCTCATCGTCATACCCTAACAAATGCAGTCATGATAGAATATCATCGTCATAAAACATGGAACGCGTCTTTATTTCTAAAAATCCCGACGTCACCACCGCCATTGGCTCGCGCTTGGCCTCTTTTCTCATTCCGGGAGCCGTTATTGCCCTATCGGGCGACCTCGGCGCCGGAAAAACCACGCTGACCGGGGGCATCGCCCAAGGGTTGGGCGTCAAGGAACACGTCATCAGCCCGACGTTCAACATCCTGAGGGAGTATCGCTCCGGCCGAATGCCGCTCTTCCATATCGACGCTTATCGGCTCGAAGACGGCAATGCCGACATCGGCCTTGAAGAATACATCGACGACGGCGGCGTGTCGGTCGTCGAATGGCCGCAGTTCGTCGCTTCGTTCATTCCATCGGGAGCATTAAGCATTTCGATCCATGACGAAGGACCCCACACCCGGCGGCTGGTCATGAAGACCGCCAACGAACACTATCGCCCGTATTTCGATGCTTTGGAGGAATGGCTTAGATGATCCGCCTATTGCTTGATTCATCCGGCAGCCATCTGTCCGTCGGCTTGGCCCATCAAAACCGCGTCATCGCCACGACCCGGTATTATGCTTGGCAGCGCCAAAGCGAAAAGATGGTCCCCGAAATCGTTTCGCTATTAAAACAGTTCGGTTTTTCGTTTTTCGATCTCGAAGCCGTCATCGTTGCCGTCGGACCGGGTTCCTACACCGGGGTCCGCATCGCTTTAACCATTGCAAAAATCATCGGTTATGCCTTGAAAATCCCAGTTTTTCCCGTTAGTTCGCTGGCCATCCTCATCTGCGGCCTCGAACCGACCATCTGCCTCATTAACGCCCGGAGCGAACGATCATACGTCGGCGTCTACCAGGGCCATCAGGTGCTTCTAAGCGACCGCGTCATGACGAATGACGAAGTCCGTGGCTATATCAAAGAACATCCGGGTTATCGCCTTGGTGGCGAAATCGCCTATTTGAATCTCGAAGGGTCGACCAACGACCTTTTCGTCAACCTTCTCGCCTTGGCGGTGGGAATGGAACCCATCGGCGACATCCACGCCTTGAAACCGATTTATCTCAAGGAGACGTTATGAGAATCCGGCCGATGCGCGACAACGACCTCGCCCAAGTCCTAGACTTGGAAAACACCTCGTTTAAACAACCGTGGACTCCCGAGCATTTTCACCGGGAACTCCACGATAACCCGTATGCGCTCCTGTTCGTGGCCGAACAAGAGGGCGTGTTTCTGGGTTTTATCGACTTTTGGATCATGTTCGAACAAGCGACCGTCAACCAAATCGCCGTGGTCGGAAACTATCGCCGCCGGGGTGTCGGATCCATCCTCTTGGAAGACGCCGTCAAGCGCGCCCAAGCGGCCGGGGTGAATCAAATGAGTCTCGAGGTGCGCGTCAGCAATCAAAGCGCTTATGAATTCTACTTGCGGCACGGCTTTCAAAACCTACTCAAGAAAACACAGTATTATCAAGACGGCGAAGACGCCTATTTCATGGTGAAGCCATTATGAGCGAACCCATCATTCTCGGCATCGAATCCAGCTGCGACGAAACCGGGGTGGCCATCATCCAAGGCACCCGTCTTTTGTCCAATGCCGTGTCCACCCAAATCGCCATCCATCAAAAATACGGCGGGGTCATGCCCGAAATGGCTTCGCGGCTCCATACCGAGAACATCACCATGGTGCTCGAAGAAGCCTTAGCGGCCGCCAAATTGACGCTGAATGAAGTCACCGCTATCGCCGTGACCCGGGGACCCGGGTTGATCGGAGCCCTCCACGTCGGGCTTCAAGCCGCTAAAACATTGGCGGCCATATACGACAAACCATTGATTCCGGTCCATCATCTGGCCGCCCATATTTATGCCAACGAATTCGTGAAGCCGCTCATGTTCCCGCTTCTGGCCATCGTCGTCAGCGGCGGCAACACCGAATTGGTCTACATGGAAGATCATCTGCGCTTTCAAATCATCGGGGAAACGCGCGACGACGCCGTCGGGGAATGCTACGACAAAGTCGCCCGCGTACTGGGCTTGCCTTATCCGGGCGGGCTGCCGATTGATAAATTGGCCCAAACCGGTCAGCCGACTTACAAATTGCCGCGTCCATTGCATGACCATAGCCTCGATCTCTCGTATTCGGGACTGAAGACCGCCATCATCAATTTGGTGCATCACGCCGAACAAGTCCAAGAACCGCTCGCGTTGGCCGATTTATGTGCTTCGTTCCAGCAAACGGCCATCGGCATGATCATCGACAAGAGTCAAATGGCCATTGACCGGTATCCCGTCAAGCAAATCGTCTTGGCCGGCGGCGTCAGCGCCAATAGCCTGCTCCGCCAACGGATCAAGGAAGTGGCCGAAAGCCGTCACCTCGACGTCATCATCCCGCCGATGTGGGCTTGCACCGACAACGCCGCCATGATTGCCATGCTGGGCCGACGGCTGTATGAGCAAGGGATTATCGCCTCGCTTGACATCGGGGCCGATCCCGGGTGGTCGATCGAAAAGATCGCCGACTTCGAGTAATTGCCCGAAAAACCAATAAAAAAACCAAATGATGTAATATAATGATGAATATCTTAGCGAGGATTTTCTTATGGCCCTACCGATGACGATGTCGCATCTATTGGAAGCGATGCGAAACCACACCTTGAAGACAAGCACGGATGAAGACCGTTTGTCTCTTTCGGGCTGGGTGCGCACCAACCGCAACAACGGCAGTGTCGGCTTCATTGAGCTCAACGACGGCACCGCCTTCAAAAACATCCAACTCGTTTACAACCGGGAACACAATCCCGATTTTGACGCTTTATCCAAATACGGTATCGGAACGGCCCTCGCCGTCATCGGCCGTTTGGTCTTGACTCCCGAGATGAAACAGCCGTTTGAAGTCCATGTCTTAACCCATGAATTGGTTGGGGGCTGCGCCGAGGATTATCCGCTTCAAAAGAAACGCCATAGTTTCGAATATTTGCGGGACATCGCCCATTTGCGGCCGCGCACCAACACCTTCACGGCCTTGAACCGGGTTCGCAGCGTCCTGTCGATGGCCATCCACGAATTCTTCCAAGGCCAAGGCTTCCTATACATCCATACTCCGATCATCACTGGCAACGATGCCGAGGGAGCCGGCCAAGTCTTTAAGGTCATGGTCGACGAGAAGAAGCCAAACGCTTTCTTCGGAAAGCCGGGGGTTTTGACCGTCAGCGGCCAACTCCACGTCGAGCCGTTTGCCTTAGCTTTCCGCAACGTTTATACGTTCGGGCCGACTTTCCGGGCCGAATACAGCAACACCCCGCGCCATTCCTGCGAATTTTGGATGATCGAGCCGGAAATGGCGTTTGCCGATTTATCTGACGACATGGCCGTGATTGAAGCCTGCATCAAATATTGCATCGACTACGTGATGGCGCGCTGCCCCGACGAAATGGAGTTTTTCAACGCCATGATCGACCCGACCCTCGCTTCGCGGCTCCAAGCTCTCCTAGCGGCCTCTTTCAGCAAGATGACGTACACCGAAGCCATCGTCCGGCTGCAAGACGCGGTCAAAAACGGCCACATATTCGAAAACTCGGCCATTGAATGGGGCATGGACCTTCAAAGCGAGCATGAACGCTATCTAACCGAAAAAATCATCAATGGTCCCTTGTTCCTGACCGATTATCCCAAAGACATCAAAGCGTTTTACATGCGTCTCAACGACGACGGTAAGACCGTGGCCGCTTGCGACTTATTGGTACCTCAGGTTGGGGAACTGGTCGGCGGTTCGCAACGGGAAGAGCGCCTTGACCTTCTGACCGCCCGCATGGAAGCCCTAGGCAACCGTGAAGGGCTTGAATGGTATTTGGACTTGCGCCGTTACGGCGGCGTGCCCCATTCGGGCTTCGGTATCGGTTTTGACCGCCTGTTGATGTATTTGACCGGCATCACCAACATCCGCGACACGCAACCTTATCCGCGCAACCCCGGATCGTTGAAATACTAGAGGGGCCATGAGATACCATCCCGAACCGATTGAGGCTGAAACCTTGGAGCTTGAACGCCAAAAACGTTCGCAGCGGCGCATCAACGTCTTGCTGCTGATCATCGATATCGCCTTGCTGGGGCTCGTCATCTATGAACTGACGGCCCGCCTCATCGCTTTATAAAAAAAGAAGGAGCCGAAGCTCCTTTTTTCATGGGGTGATGTTGTCGAGGGTGTTGATGGCGTCGAGGCTCTTGATGAAGATGGTCCGACTTTTGCGGTAAATGCGCCAACTGCGGGCAATGAACGCCTGAGTGGCCACCAGCAGCCACACGGCGCTAATCAGGGCGAAACTGACGGCCACGTAGTTGGGCCAAGCCGCCAAAACGAAATGCGGAGTGTTGATGACGGCCGGCCAATCGCTTGGCAGCGTCAGCCCAAAAAAGGTTGCCGTCGGAATGTGGGCCCAGTCGAAGACGAAGAACAAAGTCCCGAAGCCGCGGCCGGCATGGCTGAACATCTCGCCCAAGATGGCGCTGTCGCCCGAAAGGGTGATGTACAAATACATGAACAAGACGTCCAATCCCAAAATCAATATGGGAAAGAAGAATTGGGCGAAGACGAGCCGGTTGTTTTTCTTGGCGGCGATGCGCCGGAAATGCTTCTCGTCTTTGATGACTTTGGTGGTGACGAGATAGCTCATGCCTTCGTCGACTTTCCGGGCTTGGAAAGCCATGATTTTCTTGATGAGCCAACCGAGCAGGCCGACCAATGCCAAAACAGCGACCAGCAGGACGAATAAAATGATCAGTAAGCGTTGTTCTTTTTCGCTGAGGCTGATGAGCGTATGCATATCATTGTTCTCCGGCCGGCGTCGATTTGATCGTGCCGAGGACCTTCTTGGCTTGGATGTCTTCCGGATAATCCGAGAAGATGGTGCGCCCGGTGAAGAACAATAGAATCGATTTCAAGAACAAAAGGACGAACACCAGCAACCCATAAACCAAAAAAAGTCCGACGATGACGGCAATCAGGGGGCTGATGACGATGTAAAGCAGACCGGATAAGATGATTTTGAAAAATTGGATCATAAGGGCCTCGTGGTTTTATTTTATGATTTTGCCCGGCAAGAGGCAAACACTAATTGGCAATTTTTGATGCCGATGATCCCCAGCGGGGCAATCGAAACGAGCAGCAAGGCCCGTTCGGTGCCTAAAAGCGGGTAGAAAATCGCTATCAGGAAGATCGAGGCTAAGAACCAAATCCCCGCGGCGACGAGCCAACGGAACCGGTGTTCAACGATAAGTTCGTATAAGGCCAACTCGGCGATGAGGATGATGGGGCCAAGGAGCATGTAACTGAGGGCTGGGGAAAGCCATCCCAAAGGGATCATCGATACGGCAATCGCCAATCCGCAGCGATAAAGCCAAATGTTGGCGACCGGGCGCGTCGTGGCCGCGTCGACGAGTTTCTCGATTTCGGGGCCGATGATCATATAGGTGATGATCGTTTGGGCCAAGCTGATCACGTATAGGAAAGTCGGCATGACGGTATCCGCTTCAGCCGATGCCCCGAGTCGAAGCAAAGTCTGGATCGAGACGATGAAATCGATTTCGAAAATGGCGTTGATCAAGACGATGGTCAAATAAAGCAGGCCCAACTGGACGAAACTCGTTACGATGATAATGGCCCCATCGCTCATTTTGACGCGATACAAAAGCCCATAGACGAAGCCGAGTATCAAAGATGGAAACACATAGAAAATCGTGGTTTCCAACTGTTGAAGGGTGACGACGAGGCTTAAGCCAAGCGTCGCCACGAGATAAATCGGATAGAAGCGCAAATCGACGCGCAGGGCCACGAGGGCGCTTGCTAGCGGAAGGGCAATCACCAAAAACAAACCGGCCATCGGTATGAAGGAGGCGATGAAGGCAAACAATACGTTCAAGGCAGCCATCAAGGCCATGTAGGTAATCGTTTTGGTCGGGGTGGTGGTCGTCATACTCAATATCCTATCATGATATCCCTGGCACAGAACCAGATAACCGACGACAAACCTATTAATGATTGATGAAAAAAAGCGTTTTGCTGCTGGTTCTCTTTTTGATGACGCAAGATACCAAAGTCACCACTGGCACCAAAGGTTATCAGGACGTTTATCATTTGCATATCCAGTGGCAAGACGTCTTATCGCAACCTGAATCCCGGTATGAAGTGCTCGTCTATTCATTGAACTGTCCCCATTGCCTTCGATTGGAGGAAGCCATCGTAGCGCGGGCATTGACGGCCCCGACGATACCACTATTTTTCATGGCCGTCACCCGCGATTTGCCCTTTGGCGCCGTTCATGACTTGAACGAATGCGTCTGCGAAATCTCCCAAATCAAAATACCGGGATATCCATTGTTGATGGTAGTCCTCTCGGGATGCATCCAAGCCCGCGTCCTTGGCTATCGAGCCATCGTCGATCATTGCGAAAAATCCGATTGAAGCTTGCGGTCGCGATTGGAAAAGGCCCTTCCCGTGTGATAAAATAATAATGCTTAATATTGCGTGAAAGGCTACCGATGGACTTTTCGAAACTACTCAATGACCGGCAGCTAGAAGCCGTTCAAACCTCATCGCAATTCGTTCGCATCATCGCTGGCGCCGGAACGGGCAAGACCCGCGTATTGACGTATCGAATTGCTTATTTAATTTCGGAACGACTCGTGGAACCGAGCCAGATTTTGGCCATCACCTTCACCAATAAGGTGGCTGGGGAAATGCGCGAACGGGCTATCAATTTGGTGCCAGATGCCCGCGAAAAGCTGCGGGTAATGACCTTTCACAGTTTCTGCGCCCGCTTCTTGCGTCGGGAAATAGCCGCCATCGGTTATCCGAGTTCATTTACCATTTTTGACGACGATGACCAAACCCGGCTCGTCAAGGCCATCGCCGTGGAAGAAGGCTATCGCAAGAATGACGACATCGTCAAACAAACCTTGAATTTCATCGCCTCCCACAAATGCGTCGGTTTTTATCCAGACGACATCACCATCACTAAGGAACGGTTCCCCCAAGAACGGGAATGTCTGCGCCTTTATGGCATCTATGAACACAAGATGCGGGCCATGTACGCCTTGGATTTCGACGATTTGCTTTTAAAAGCGATTGAAATCCTTGAAAAGTTCGACGACATCCGCGAAAAATGGGTCCGTCGCATCGACCACATCCTCATCGATGAATTTCAAGACACGAATGACGTCCAATACAAATTGGTCAAGCTGCTGATGAAACCGAGCACCAACCTTTACGTGGTCGGCGATCCCGATCAAACCATCTATACCTGGCGGGGCGCCAATCAAAACATCATCCTGGACATCGATAAGAAATACCCGATTGAAACGATTATCTTGGATCGCAACTATCGATCGACTCCCAAGATTTTGCGTATCGCCAACCGATTGATCGACCATAATCGCCTCCGCGTCAAAAAGGACCTGTTCAGCCATAATCCCGAAGGTCGGATGGTCAAGGTCAACCGGGCGCTGCGCCAAGTCGACGAAGCGGCCTGGGTCGCCCGAGAGATTCTCTCGCTGCAACGCGACGAAGGGGATGAATTCCGGTTCCGGAACATCGCCGTGCTATATCGAGCCAATTATTTGACGCTTCCGTTTGAAAAGGAATTCAACCGCGTCGGAATGCCAATCCGCATCTTCGGCGGCATGCGTTTCTATCAGCGCCAGGAAATCAAGGACGTGATCGCTTATTTCCGTCTCTTGATCAACAAGAAAGACGACGTGTCGTTCGAACGCATCATCAACGTCCCCCGCCGCGGCATCGGCGAAAAGACGATCGAAACCTTAAAAAAAGAAGCCTATGGACACCGGCTCGCGCTTTATGAGTACATCCAAGACATCGCCCAATACGAAACCGAACTGAAAACCAAGAGCATCATCGCCCTTGACCAAATGATTAAAACGATCGAGGGTTTCCGTCTCCGGGTTTACGAAAACCTTGAAGCTTTTTCGGATATTCTTAAAGAATATATCGTCGAATTGGGTTATTTTGAGGAATTGCGGCAATCCGACGAGGAATTCCGGCTTGAGAATGTTCAAACCTTATTCGACGACATGTTGGCGTACATCAAGGAAAACCCGGCGACCGGCTTCGAGGACTATCTTGAAAACATCGCCTTGACGAGCGCCCAAGACGAAATCGAGGACGGCGATTACATCTCCCTGATGACGGTTCACACCGCCAAGGGATTGGAATTCAAACACGTGTTCGTAATCGGTTTGAACGAAGGCATTTTCCCCTCGCTTCGGACCATCAACGAAGAAGCTTATCTCGGCCTAGAAGAAGAACGGCGCCTATGTTACGTCGCCTTTACCCGAGCCAAGCAAGGTTTGTATCTTTCCTGCAGCGGCGATTTCAGTTATGTTTTGAATGGACGCCTAGTCCCATCGCGTTTCTTCGTCGAAGCCGGGATTACCTTCGAACGGCGCCTGCCGACCAGTGAAATCTCGGCCGGATCGATCCAAAGCGCGATGTTTAACACCGAACGGCCCGGACCGGTGGCTCCTTTGGGCACCAACCTGTCCGATTGGCGCGTCGGCGATCGCATCGAACATGCCAATTTCGGGTCCGGCGAGGTCATCGACGTGATCGACAAAACGATCATCGAAGTCGAATTCGAAAGCTGCGGCCGCAAGAAACTGATTGCCAATCACCCGTCGATACGTCGCCTTGACAAAGTCGGAGGCTTAGCGTGAAGGTTCAAGACCGCGTCCAAGAACTGACTGATTTATTAAATCGCTACAATTACGAATACCATGTCCTCGACCGCCCGACGGTACCCGACCAAGAGTATGACCGTCTCCTTCGGGAACTGGAAGAAATAGAAAGCGCCCATCCCGAGTTGAAGTCGCCCCTTTCGCCGACCCAAAGGGTGGGCGGGCAAGTATTGGGTTCTTTCAAAAAAGTTACCCATAAGCGAATGATGCTCTCGCTGGCGAACGCTTTTTCTCGCGAAGAGGTTTTGGCCTTCGACCGGCGCGTCCGTGACAGTTTGAACGTCGACCGGGTCACTTACATGACCGAAATGAAAATAGACGGTTTGGCCATGAGCCTCGTTTATCGAGACGGCCGCTTGGCTTACGGTGCTACCCGAGGCGACGGCAATGTTGGCGAAGACGTGACGGCGAATATTTTGACGATCCGTTCGATTCCCACCCAGATACCCGAACGGGAAGAAATTGAAATCCGGGGCGAAGTGTTCATGTCCAAAGCCACTCTCGAAGCACTCAATCAAGAGCGCTTGGCCGTCGGTGACGCGCTATTGGCCAATGCCCGAAATGCCGCCGCCGGGTCCATTCGACAACTCGACAGCAAAGTCGCCGCTTCGCGCAAATTGGATGCCTTTTGGTATTATTACGTCAACGCTTTGCAACGCAAAATTGAAAAACACAGCGAATCCTTGTTGCTTTTAGAAAAATATGGTTTCAAAACCAACCCCGAAAGACGCGTATGCCACGGCGTCGAAGAAGTTTGGGCTTATATCGAAGAATATACACGAAAACGCCATAGCCTGGCCTATGACATCGACGGCATCGTCATCAAAGTCGACGACATGCGTTTATACGATCGGCTCGGCTACACGGCGAAGACGCCGCGTTGGGCCTTGGCCTATAAGTTCCCGCCCGAGCAAGTAATCACTAAGCTCGAAGATATCGTCTTTACGATCGGGCGCACTGGCAAGGTGACCCCGAACGCCGTATTGACGCCGGTCAAAGTGGCTGGGTCGACCGTCAGCCGGGCTACGCTCCACAACCGCGATTTCATCCTTCAACGCGATCTGCGCATCGGGGACGACGTCTATCTCCGCAAAGCCGGCGACGTCATCCCGGAAGTGGTTGGTTCCCTCAAGGAAAGGCGCCGGGGTCATGAAAAGGCCTTTGAAATGATTACCCATTGCCCGGTTTGTGGGCAGCCGCTACAGTCAATCGACGCCATCGACTATTGCCGCAATCCAAATTGCGAAGGCCGCCACATCGAAGGATTGATCCATTTCGCCAAAAAGGAGGCCATGGACATCGAAGGTTTGGGCGAGCGCAACGTCGAAATCCTCTTCAACCTCGGTTTTGTCCGTTCGATTCCCGATTTATATGACTTGGGTCAAAAACGCGATGCTCTGCTGGAAGTCGACGGATTTTCCCATAAATCGGTCGATGCCCTTTTGGATGCGATTGAAAAAAGCAAGGCGAACTCATTGGAACGGCTCCTGTTCGGGCTCGGCATCAAAGAAGTCGGCGAGAAAACGGCCAAGACTATCGCCCGCCACTACGAAACGATGACGGCTTTAGCCAATGCCTCAATCGAGGATTTACTGACGATTGAAGATGTCGGGCCGATCGTGGCCGCCTCGATTCACGGTTATTTCATTGACCCGAATCAAACCCAACTGATCCAATCATTGCGGGATCGGGGCTTGAACCAGGTATATACAAGGACGACCACGAATGTGCAAGGACAGCCTCTCTTGGGCAAAATCGTCGTTTTGACCGGATCTTTGACCAATTATTCGCGTACGCAGGCCACGGCCTTGCTTGAAAGCTTGGGAGCCAAGGTGACTGGATCGGTCTCGAACAAAACCGACCTCGTCATTTATGGGGAAGAAGCCGGAAGCAAATTGGCCAAAGCCACGGAACTCGGCATCGCCACCATGCCCGAAAGCGAATTCGAAAAACTGATACCCAAGGAAAAATAGCGATGCTATGATTGATACGACTAGATAGAGGTTCGCCGATGCAAAAAATAACCCGATCACTACTTAAAAAAGCCGCGCATGGCATCATGCTGGATATGACCGAGGAGCAATACGCTCTACTCGAAAACGAATTTGAAATTTTGCTGCGGCAAATGGATTTAATCGGCAACATCGTCGGCATCGACGAGGTCGCCCCGATGACTTTTCCCTTTGAAGTGACCACCGAGGCCATGCGCGAAGACATCCCGGCCGACCCCACCTCCCAAGCAGACATCCTCATGAATGTCGGATTCGTCGAGGACCATCAGATTAAGGTCCCGAAGGTGGTTGGCTGATGTCATACCTCGATTTGACCATCGCCGAGATCCATGAAGCATTAGTGGCCAAAAAAGTCACGCCTCTAGATCTGACCAAGGAAGCAATCGCTAGGGCGAGAGCCAATCCCGACAACGCCTTTGAATTGATTTTGGAAGAGCAAGCTTTGGCGCAAGCCGCAACCTTAGGCGACATCGAAATCGACAATCCGCTTTGGGGTATTCCCTTCGTCAGCAAAGACAACTACGCTACCCGGGGCATCGTCACCACGGCCAGCAGCGATGTCTTAAATGGATACAAGCCTCTTTTTAACGCGACGGTCATTGATCGGTTGCTTGAAAAGAAAGCCATTTTGATTGGTAAAACCACTTTGGATGAACTCGCCATGGGCGGGACCGGTACCACCGGGCACAAAGGTATCACGTACAATCCCTTCGACCCGCGTCACGAGCGGATGATCGGCGGATCCAGCTGCGGCAGCGCCGCGGCCGTGGCCGCCTCGATCGTGCCGTTGGCGTTGGGCTCGGACACCGGCGATTCGGTCCGGAAACCAGCCGGTTACGCCGGGCTCGTCGGTATGAAACCGACTTGGGGCCGCATTTCGCGTTTTGGCTTGTTCCCGTTCGCGCCGTCGCTCGACCACGTCGGGTATTTCACCCGTTCCATCGCCGATTCGGCTTTGGTGACGAAAGTCTTGGCGGGGCCCGATCAAAAAGACGCCACCAGCAGCCCGCGGCCAGTTGGCGATTATCAAGCCAAATTGGACCTCGGAGTCAAAGGCATGCGCATCGCCGTCATGCATGAAATCGTCAACTCGAAGCACGATTCCTACATTAAGGCGAATTTCGACCATTTGATTGATTGCTTGACCCAAGCAGGCGCCATCGTCGACCGGGTGCATTTCCGCAAGGACCTTCTAGGAGCCATTTATCCGATGTACATCACCCTCGCTTCTGCCGAAGCCACCAGCAACGACGCCAATCTTGACGGAGTCAAGTTTGGACCGGCATCCTGGGGTAAGACTTATGATGAAGCCATCATGAAAGCGCGGACCTCGGGTTTCTCGGAATTGATCAAACGGCGGTTCATTATCGGCAGTTACGCCTTGCTTCGGGAAAATCAAGACAGGTTGTTCATACGGGCGCAGAAAGGCCGGCGGCTCATCGTTCAGGAACTCGAAAAAATCTATCGCGACTACGATTTGATTTTGTCGCCGACGGCACCGACCATCGCTCCCAAATTCGAAGACAAAACCGATAAATTTTCGGATCAATATTTGATTGCCGACAATCATTTGGTCTTAGGCAATTTCGCCGGGCTGCCCAGTTTGACCGTGCCCAGCGGCCTTGAAAACGGCATGCCCTATGGCGTCAACGTCATGGGCCGGCCTTTCGCCGAAGCCGACGTCTTCCAGTTGGGCGCCGCCATCGAAAGGATCACCGGATTGAAAAATCTGGCCGCTCCTAAGGAGGCCCACATATGAATTTCGAAGCCGTCATCGGATTGGAAATACACGTCGAAATGAAGACACGCAGCAAAATGTTTTCCGATGCCCCGGTCACCTACGGGCATGCGCCCAACAGCGCCACCGTTCCGCTTGACTTGGCTCACCCCGGCGCGATGCCTCGCCTCAACAAGCAAGCCGTCATCAATGCGATACGGGTCTGCCACGCCTTGCATATGGACATCGACCGCGAGTTATGGTTCGACCGCAAGAATTATTTCTACGCCGATTTGCCCAAAGGGTTCCAAATCACCCAAAACGAACGTCCCATCGGCAAAAAAGGGTACTTGATGGTTAATGGTGGACAGGGTTTGCGGCGCGTCAACATCACGCGGTTGCACCTTGAAGAGGACACCGCCATGCAGCATCACTTCTACGACTGCACCTTGCTCGATTACAACCGGGCCGGCATCCCGCTAATCGAAATCGTATCCGAACCGGAGATACATTCAGGCCAGGAAGCCAGCGATTACGTCGAAAAAATCCGTTCGATCGTCACCTTCACCGATGTCAGTAACGGCAAAATGGAAGAAGGCACCTTGCGCTGCGACGTCAATATCTCACTGCGGCCAATCGGAAGTGCGACTTTAGGTACCAAAGTCGAAGTCAAGAACATCAACTCGATTTCCAACGTCGCCAAAGCGATCGACTATGAGATAAAACGTCAATCCGAAGTACTGCTTTCGGGTCAACCTGTCATCCAGGAAACGCGCCGTTTCGACGATTCAATTAAGGAAACGCTACCCATGCGGCTGAAAACCGACGCCGTCGATTACAAGTATTTCACCGAGCCGAATTTGGTCCCAACCCGCCTAGGCGAAGCATTTGTCCAATCGGCCATCGATAGTTGTCCCGAATTGGCCGAACGCCGTTATGAACGCTATCTCAGCGATTTCGGGTTGAGTGAATATGACGCTTCACTGCTGATTTCTTCGCCCGACATATCCAACTATTTCGATCAATTGGTTAACTTGAAAACACCGGCGAAAATGGCCGCGAATTGGCTGAACGGCGAAATCAGCGCCTATTTGAACAAAAACCAAATCGGCCTATCGCGTTTTCCAATCGAATCGGGCCGTTTGGCCGAATTGTTGGTTCTGATCGACCAAGGCCATATCAGCCACAAACAAGGTCGCGAGTTGTTTTTTGCCATGTTGGCATCAAAAGAAACGGCTGGAGAACTCGTACAGAAGATGGGCCTCGCCCAAATATCGGACCAAGACGCCTTGATGGCGATCGTCATCGCGGTTCTTGACGAAAACGCCCAATCGATCGTCGATTACAAAGCGGGCAAAGACCGGGCCTTAGGATATCTCGTCGGTCAGGTCATGAAGAAAACGCAAGGCAAAGCCAATCCCGGACTGGCCTCGAGCCTCGTTAAGCAAGCATTAGATCAGCGCTGAATCAGCGTTCGGTGCCGATGAAAAAGATGCCGACGGCCCCCGGGCCGGTATGGGCCCCGATGACGGGTCCGATTTCCCCAACGATGAGCGCTTCGATGTCGGGGTGGCGTTTCAATATTTCTTCTTTGATGCGTTCGGCTTCGTCGCGACTGTCCGAGTGGGCGATCATGACGAGCTTTTGATGATCGAGCAGTCGATCCATTTCGTTTAAAAGGACGAGGATGGCGTTTTTCTTGCCGCGGGCGCGAGCGAAAGGCACCAGCTTGCCGTTAGCGTCGATGCGAAGGGCCGGTTTGGCGTTTAATAGCGTGCCGAGAATGGCTTTGGTCAGCGAAATGCGGCCGCCGCGCATGAGCGTTCCCAATTCCTCGACCGTGAAGAGCCCACAGACTTTTGGTTTAACGCTTTCGATTTGTTCGGCGATGGCTTCTAGCGTTTGGCCTTCGTTTTTCAATTGGGCGGCTTGATAGACGAGGAAACCTTGTCCGAGCGAAGCCAATAACGAATCGATGATAATCATGGTCCGATCCGGGTATTTCTCGAGTAACTGCTCGCGTCCGACAAGCATCGATTGGTACGAGCCCGACAAGGCGCTGCTCAGGGTAATCATCAAGATGTCGTAGCCTTCTTTGACGAGCGGTTCGATCGCCGACACGAAATCGGCCGGATTGAGCTGCGAGGTTTTGGCGATTTGCCGTTCGCGCAGCCGATTGTAGAAAACACGATTGCTGATTTCCCGTTGATCGGGGAAATTTTGGAACGACTCGTGCTTGAAATGAACAGTCATGGGGAGGATGCGAATATCGTGTTGCTTGATAATTTCCAATGGAAGATCGCAGCACGAATCCGCGACGATGAGGAAGCGATTCATGGGGAGAGACTCCTTATAGTTTTATTAAGTCAACAGAACTCGCTTCGAAATGCGAAGCTATGGATGCTATATTAACGAAATTTCAAGAAAAAATCCATCAATAACTTTTTCGATTTGATTCCAAGGCGGGCCTAAGCCTCAAAAAGTAATATTCAAAATCAGCGATTCCGTCTACAATAAACGAGAAGGTGTTGTCTGGCAACCACCTACAATAAAACCAGGAGAATCTTTGATGAAATTGACGCTGAAACGCCTGGCGGTCAACGCCTTGATCGCCGCCTTATACCTCGACATCACGCTCGTGACCGCCGCCTTTGCCTACCGGGACATCCAATTTCGGATTGCCGAAATATTGATTTTGCTGGTATTTTTTCGCAAAGACTACCTGATTGGCGTCACCGTCGGGTGTTTTTTGGCCAATCTCTTTGGACCGCTAGGCTTCGTCGATGCCGTTTTCGGAAGTTTGGCCACATTGGCGAGCGGCCTATTGATTGCTTATTCCAAGCGTCTGTTCGTGGCGACGCTTTATCCGGTCTTCATCAATGGTTTCGTGGTCGGGGCTGAATTGTATTTCCTCGAAGGATTGCCGTTTTGGCTCTCGTCGCTGATGGTCGCCGTCGGCGAATTCGCCGTGGTCAGCATCCTTGGATATCTCGTCATGAAAAAACTGCGGACGAACGAATATTTCATGAAAATGATCGCCGCCAATCAAAACTTGGCCGCGGACATCGTAAAATAATGGCTATGGACAACTTCAAATTGACGATTACCCATCGCGACGCGACCACCAAGGCACGGACCGGGACCCTCTTGACGCCTCATGGCGAAGTGGCTTTACCGATGTTCATGCCGGTCGGCACCCTGGCGACGGTGAAAACCCTTAGTTCCCAAGACTTGCGCGATGCCGGTGCCGGTATGATTTTGGCCAATACCTACCATCTGTCGACCCGGCCCGGGATCGAAGTCGTGGCCGCGGCCGGCGGACTGCATCAATTCATGAGTTATCCAGGGCCGATTCTGACCGATTCGGGCGGATTCCAAGTCTTTTCATTGGCCGAGCAGCGCCAAATCAAGGAAGAGGGGGTGACTTTTAAAAATCACCTCAACGGCGATAAACTTTTCTTTTCTCCGGAAACGGCCATCGCCATGCAAGAACGGCTCGGGGCCGACGTCATCATGTCGCTGGACGAATGCATCCATTACCCGGCCGAATACGACTATGTCAAACAAAGCGTCGAACGAACCATCCGCTGGGCGAAACGAGGCCAAGCCGCCCACACGCGTAGCGACCAGGCTTTGTTCGGTATCGTCCAAGGCGGGATATATCCCGATTTAAGGCAACGATGCGCCGAAGCGCTCGTCGCTATGGATTTTCCCGGTTACGCCATCGGCGGCACGTCGATCGGGGAACCGAAACACGTCTTTTTCCAAATGGTGGCCGATACCGTCAAACACCTGCCTGAGGACAAACCAAGGTATGTCATGGGCATCGGTTCCCTGGATTACATCTTAGAAGCCATCGGCATGGGCATCGATATGTTCGACTGCGTCCTTCCGACGAGGATTGCCCGTCACGGCGCCTTGATGACGAGCCAAGGACGCCTCAACATCCGCGATTTGAAATATGAACGCGATTTCACGCCGGTCGATCCCGAATGCCAATGCGAGACCTGTCGGAATTACACTCGCGCTTACCTGCGGCATTTGTATAAATCCGACGAGATTCTCGGAAAACACCTGCTTTCGCTCCATAACGTCCATTTTTTAATCAAAGTCGTCGAAGGAGCGCGCCAAGCCATCAAGGAAGACCGCTTTGAAGATTATAAACGGCAGGTGTTGGCCAAATTCGGCAACGCCAAGGGTTTTTGATGGACATCGAGCTTTTTAATTTTCCCTTGCCGGAACGGCTCATCGCCCAGCATCCGACTGATCGACGCGACCAATCGCGCCTGCTCGTGTTAAATAAAACGACGGGCATGGTCGAGCACCGGATCTTTTCCGATATCCTTGATTATCTGAAACCGGGTGACGTCCTGGTGCGGAACAATACCCGGGTGATTCCCGCCCGTCTTTATGGAACCAAACTGGAGACGAATGCCCATGTCGAAGTGCTGCTTCTTAAAGAAACACGTCCCGATGTGTACGAATGTTTGGTCGGCAACGCCAAGGTCGTGAAAGTTGGGACGAGCATTTCTTTTGGAGACGGCCTTCTGATCGGAACTTGCCTAGCAGTCGGCGAGGAAGGCGTCCGCATGGTGCAATTCGCTTATCAAGGCGTTTTTCTCGAAGTGCTGGAAACGATTGGCCAGATGCCGTTGCCTCCTTATATCCACGAACCTTTAACCGACAAGACCCGATACCAAACGGTCTATGCCCTGATCAACGGTTCAGCCGCCGGACCGACGGCCGGCTTCCATTTCACCCCGGAACTCTTCAAGGCCGCCCAAGCCAAAGGCGTCCTGATCGTCGACATCACGTTGCATATCGGCTTGGCGACATTTCGCCCGGTCAAGGCCAAAGACACCGACGATCACAAGATGCATTTCGAGCAATATCACATCGACGAAGCGACGGCCGCCTGTCTGAACTTGGCCAAACGCGACCATCGCCGCATCATCGCCGTGGGGACGACTTCGACCCGAGCCCTCGAGGCCAACGTAAAGAAGTACGGTTGCTTCACGGCCTGTCAAGAAGGCACCGACATTTTCATTTACCCGGGATATCGGTTTCGTGCCATCGACGCCATCATCACCAATTTCCACTTGCCGAAATCGACGTTGATCATGATGATCTCGGCTTTTGCCGGCCGCGAGACAATCATGAAAACCTATGCGGAAGCGATTGAAAAGGCGTATCGTTTCTTTAGTTTTGGAGACGCGATGTTCATTTATGGAACGGAAAATCAATTACCATAAGGAAGCTCTGAAAATCGTTGCCGAACTGCGGGGCCGTCGGCCCAAGCTGTTGGCGCACGTATGCTGCGGACCTTGCAGCACTTATCCGCTGAAATGGCTTCATCAATATTTCGACATGACTTTGATTTACCATAATTCCAACATCTATCCCAAGGCCGAATACGACCGTCGCCATCGCGTTTTGTTGGACTTCGTCACGCGGTTCAACGCGGATTATGGCGCCGCGGTTGACGTCATCGCCACTCCCTATGAAAACGACCGTTTCAACCAATTCCTCGAACCGTTTAAAGACGAGCCCGAAGGCGGGGCGCGCTGCCGCGTCTGCTATCGGATCCGCATGGAGGAATCGATGGCCTATGCTGCCAGTCACGGCTATGAGTATTTCACCACGGTGATGACGATATCGCCCCATAAAGATTCGCAAATCATCAATGCGATTGGGCGCGGGCTTCAGATTAAATATCCCTCGGTCCGTTATTTCCATTCCGATTTCAAAAAGGACAATGGGTTCCTGGAAGCCGGGAATATGTGCGAAAAATATTGCCTGTATCGCCAGGTATATTGCGGTTGCCGTTATAGTTACGAGGCGATGCTGAAGGGCGACGAGCGGCCCGACGTTTGATTTTTTCCGCGTATATAATTAGTTCTTTATATATAAAAACCTTGACTTGACCATTCGGCTCAGGTATATTTTTGAAGGTTATCGGCCGCATTGAAGTGCGAGGTTGCTGACACACCGACAGGCGTTGTCATGAATCGGCAGTCAGGGAATTCGCATCGAGCACCGGTATAGCCTGATATTCATAGGAGGAAAAAATTCATGGCTAAGAAACAGAAGATCCGCGTACGGCTCCAAGCTTATGATCACAAGATTCTCGATCACAGCATCGAGAAGATCATCGCCGCCGTCTTACGCACGGGAGCGACCGTCGTCGGTCCGATCCCGCTACCGACCGAAAAGCAAGTCTACACGTTATTGCGCGCGGTCCACAAGTACAAGGATGCTCGGGAGCAATTTGAAATCCGCACCCACAAGCGTCTGATCGACATTACCGACCACAACAAGCAGACCGTCGATGCGCTGCGCCAATTGGATCTGCCCAATGGCGTCGACATTGACATCAAATTATAAGGAGGCATGATTCATGAAAGCGATTGTCGGACGCAAAATCGGCATGACCCAACTGTTCACCAATGATGGTAAATCCCATTCGGTGACCGTGATTGAAGTCCTGCCCAACGTCATTACGCAAATCAAAACCGTGGCCACCGATGGTTATGACGCCGTCCAAGTGGGCTACGAAGAACTGAAGGAGAACCGGGCCAACCAACCGGAAAAAGGCATCTTTGCCAAGGCTGGCACCACTCCGAAACAAAACTTATTCGAAATCTCGGTCCCCGACGTGTCTCAATACAAAGTCGGTGATCATCTCGACGTCTCGATCTTCCAGCCCGGCGACGTCGTCGACGTCATCGGCGTCAGCAAAGGCAAAGGATTCAGCGGCGCCATCAAACGGTGGCACTACACCATCGGACCCAAAGGCCACGGCGGCGGTTACCCGCACCGGACAGCCGGTTCCATGGCTACCGTCGGTCGGACCAACAACCGGATTCACCCCGGCAAGAAAATGGCCGGCCACCACGGTCACCAACAAGCCACGATTCTTAACCTCGTCGTGTTAAGCACCGACGTCGGCAAAAACGCACTGGTCGTCCGCGGCGGCGTGCCCGGACCCAAAAAGGGTTTGCTGACCATTAGAAGCGCCATCAAACAACAACTCGGCCATCCCTTCGACTTGAAACCGCTCCACGCGATCGCCAAGGACGAACCGAAAGCCGAAACGGCCGAATAGGAGGAACCATCAATGGCAGAAAAGAAAGCCAAAGCACTGGCAGTTGATGTGCTGAACCTCGCCGGAGAGAAATCCGGCACCGTGAAGTTGAACCCGGCCGTATTCGGGATTGAACCCCACCAAGCCTCGATGTTCGACGCGGTCCAAGTCTACCAAGCCAATTTGCGGCAAGCCACGGCCAAAACCAAGAAACGGGATGAAGTCAGCGGCGGCGGCAAAAAGCCTTGGCGGCAAAAGGGCACCGGTCGCGCCCGGGCCGGCAGCAGCCGGTCGCCGATTTGGGTCGGCGGCGGCAAAGTCTTCGGACCCACCGGCATCCAAACCTTCAAACTATCGCAAAACAAATCCGAGCATCGGCTCGCGTTGCGCTCGGCCTTGTCGCTCAAAGTGGCGGACAAGAAATTGATCGTCGTCGACGCATTCAAGTTCGACGCCTTCAAGACCAAAACCGCGGTGGCCACCCTCGCTGCCCTCAAAGCCGAAGGCAAAATCCTCGCGGTCGTCCCCGAACTCGAATTGACCACCTACGCCAGCGTGCGCAATCTCGAGAAGTTGATCCTCGTCGATCAAACTAACGTCAGCGTCTACGATTTGCTCAACAGCGACACCGTCATCGTCTCGAAGCCGGTCATCGCTTATCTTGAGGAGGTGCTTCAATAATGGCACGCGCAAAGAAAACAACCACGCCGGAGCCGGTCACCCCAACGGCGACGAGCACCGACACCAAGGTCTTCAACGCCATCGGGGAACCGGTCATCACCGAAAAAACCATGGCCTTGATTCAAAACCACAACCAAGTGACGGTCAAAGTCAACCCCAGCAGCAACCGCACCGAGATCAAGAAGGCTTTCGAGGCCATCTACAAGGTCAAGGTCGCCAAAGTCCACATTTCCAACGTCTTGCCCCATTCAACGCGGCGAGGCGGACGATACCAAGGCCGCGTCCCCGGCTACAAGAAAGCCATCGTGACGCTTAAAGAAGGCCAAGCCTTGGACTTGTTCAAAGAGTAAGCCCTCGATAACGGCTCAAATATAGGAGAAGCAATATGTCAATTAGAACCTACCGCCCGACGACGCCCAGCCGTCGCGCGATGACCAACTCGACATTTGAAGAAATCACCACCCGCACTCCTGAGAAAAGCTTGTTAGTCAATCTGGTCAAAACCGGAGGACGCAACAACCAAGGCGTGATCACCACCCGACACATCGGCGGCGGTCACAAGACGCGGTATCGGATCATCGACTTCAAACGCAACAAAGACGGAATCCCAGCCAAAGTGGCCACCGTCGAATACGATCCCAATCGCAACGCCAACATCTGCCTCGTCAACTATGCCGACGGCGAAAAGCGTTACATCCTGGCGCCAAAAGACCTCAAAGTCGGCGACACGATCGTCTCCGGGGAAAGCGTCGACATCAAGACCGGCAATGCCATGCTCTTGAAGAACGTTCCCGAAGGCACCGTCATCCACAACATCGAGCTGAAGCCGAATGCCGGCGGGCAAATGTGCCGCGCGGCCGGAACCAGCGCCCAAGTGCTGGCCAAGGAAGGCAAATACGTCACCTTGCGCCTCGCCAGCGGCGAAGTCCGCAAAGTCCTCGAGACTTGTCGGGCCACCATCGGCGTCGTCGGAAACGAAGACTTCAATCTGATCAACTACGGCAAAGCCGGCAAGAACCGGTGGTACGGCGTACGCCCGACCGTCCGTGGCTCGGTCATGAACCCGGTCGACCACCCGCACGGCGGCGGCGAGGGCAAGTGCCCGGTCGGACTCGACGCCCCGCGGACACCATGGGGCAAGAAAGCCCTCGGCGTGAAGACGCGCCGTCATAAAAAAGCCTCGACGCAACTCATCGTGAGACGTCGCAACGACAAGTAATAGGGAGGAAAACATATGGCTCGCAGTTTAAAAAAGGGTCCCTTCTGTGACGCGTATTTACTAAAGCGCGTCGAGAAGTTGAATCAAACCCACAAGAAAGAAATCATCAAGACCTGGTCTCGCCGTTCGACCATCTTCCCGCAATTCATCGAACATACATTCGCCGTCTATAACGGACGCGAACACATTACCGTCTACGTGACGGAAGACATGGTCGGCCACAAGCTCGGCGAATTCTCGCCGACCCGCACCTATCGCGGCCACACCGGCCATACCGCCGAAGACAAGGCCGCCTCGGCCTCGTCGACCACCGGCAAGTAGGAAGGAGCACCATGAAAGCAACTCAAGCCCAAGCATTGGCCACCTCCGTCCGCGTCACCCCGCGCAAAGCCCGGCTCGTCATCGACTTGGTCCGCGGCAAATCGGTCAAGGAAGCCTTAGGCATCCTGGCCAACGTCAACAAATCGTCGACGGAACCGATCGTCAAACTGATCAAAAGCGCCGCCGCCAACGCCAAGAACAACCACGAGATGGATGAGAGCAAACTCTACATCGCCGCCATCTACGCTAACGACGGCCCCCGCCTCAAACGGTTCTTGCCGCGCGCCAAAGGATCGGCCTCAGCCATTTTGAAACGGACGTCGCACCTGACCTGCGTCGTCAAAGAGAGATAAGGAGCATAACCATGGGACAAAAAGTTAATCCGGTCGGCATGCGCATCGGCATTTACCGTGATTGGAATTCGCGCTGGTTCGCCGACAAACACGATTATGCGACCTTCCTCAACGAGGACCTCAAAATCCGGGGTTACCTGGACAAGAACCTCAAAGACGCCCTCCTCTCGCACACTGAAATCGAACGGGTGAAAACCGACAAGGGCACCAACGTCACCGTCATCGTTTACGTGGGACGTCCCGGCGTCGTCATCGGACAAGACGGGGCCCGCGTCAACCAAATCAAGAAAGACCTCGAGAAGATCGTTCACTCCGGTACCCTCAAAATCGACGTGCTGGAAGTCAAATCGCCCGATCTCAACGCCAAACTCGTGGCTTTGAGCATCGCCAAGCAATTAGAAGAACGGGCCAGTTTCCGCATCGCGCAAAAACGCGCGATCCAACGGGTCCGCAAAGCCGGGGCCAAAGGCGTCCGCACCCTGGTGTCCGGTCGTCTCGGCGGAGCCGAAATCGCCCGCAGTGAAGGCTATAAAGAAGGAACCATCCCGCTTCATACCCTGCGCAGCGACATCGATTACGCCCAAGTCGAAGCCCACACGACCTATGGCCGTCTCGGCGTCAAAGTGTGGATTTGCCGCGGCGATTACCGCCCGGAAACGGAAGAAAACCGCGGTAAGGGAGAGTAAGTCATATGTTACAGCCAAAACGCGTCAAATACCGCCGTCCCCACGGCATCAAATACGAGGGCTTATCGAAAGCCGGCAATGAAGTATCCTTCGGGGAATACGGCCTCCAAGCCGTGTCCGGAAACTGGATCTCGGCCCGGCAAATCGAAGCCGCCCGTATCGTGTTGGCCAGCTACACCAAACGTAGCGGCCACATCTGGATCCGCATCTATCCGCATTTAGCCAAGACCAAGAAGCCGGCCGAAGTTCGGATGGGATCCGGCAAAGGGGCCCCCGAATTATGGGTGGCCGTCGTCAAGAAGAACCGCGTCATGTTCGAAATCGGCGGCGTTCCGGAAGCGACCGCGCGCGAAGCCTTGCGCCTGGCCGCCTACAAACTGCCGATCAAATCGCGGGTCATTACTAAAGAAAGGAGCTCGGAATAATGCTTAAACTCAAAGAAATTCGGGAAATGAACGCGACCGAATTGAAACAAAAAGCCTACAGCCTCAAAGAAGAGCTCTTCAATCTGCGGCGCAAACAAGCCGTCGGCCAACTTGAAAAAGGGGCCACCATCACCACCATCAGAAAAGACATCGCGCGCATTTACACGGTCATTCGCGAGCGCGAGCTCGGGATTAAATAAGGAGGAACGCAATGATGGAAAACAGAACATCACGTCGTAGTTTCACCGGCATCGTCGTTTCCGACAAAGCGGACAAGACGATCGTCGTGCGCGTGGAAACCTACCGCAAGCATCCCAAATATGCCAAACGGGTGCTCTATACCAAGAAGTTCGTCGCCCACGACGAGACCAACAGCGCCCACGAAGGCGACCTCGTCGAAATCATGGAGACGCGTCCTTTAAGCGCCACCAAGCGCTACCGCTTGATCCAAATCCTGGCCAAAGGCGAAACCCACGTCGAAGTCAAGGAGGTCGAGTAATCATGGTCCAAGTCGAAACCAATCTAGTCGTGGCCGATAACTCCGGGGCGCGGAAAGTCCGCATCTTCCGGTTGTACGGCGGATCGTACCGCTCGACTTCGACTGTCGGCGACATCGTCTTGTGCGCCGTCAAAGACGCCATTCCCAATGGCAAAATCAAAAAAGGCGAAATTGTCAAAGGCATCATCGTCCGGACCAAGAAAGCCGTGGCTCGGGCCGACGGTTCTACCGTCAGCTTCGACGACAATGCCGTCGTGCTCATCAACGACGATGGTTCACCGCGCGGAACGCGCGTTTTCGGACCGGTGGCCCGCGAGTTGCGCGACAAAGGCGAAGGCGCGATGAAAATCATCTCGCTGGCGCCCGAGGTCCTGTAGGAGGCAACCCATGAAAATCAAAAAAGGTGACAAAGTCATCGTCATCGCCGGCGCCGACAAAGGCAAGACCGGCCTCGTCCAAAAAGTCTACGCGAAATTGAATCGCGTCGTCGTCGAGGGCGTCAACACCCACAAGAAACACCGCAAGCCCAAGCAAAACAATCCCGAGGGCAGCATCGTCGAGATCTATGCCCCGATCGACGCCAGCAACGTCGCCCTGGTCGATCCGAAGACGAAAAAGGCCACCCGCGTCGCCATCAAGGTCATCAAGGACAAAAAAGTCCGGGTCACCAAGGCCAGCGGCAGCCAATTGGATTAAGGAGGACCTATGGCAACAGAAACTAAAAAACCGGCCGCCAACGCAAAAGGCGCCGCTAACAAGGAAACGGCGAAAGCCGCCAAAGTCGTGGTTGAAAAGATCGCGGCCCGCCTGCATGACAAATATCGCCAAACCGTCGTTCCCGCTATGATGAAGAAATTCGAATACAAGTCGGTCATGCAAGTGCCGGCCCTTCATAAGATCGTCATCAACATCGGCGTCGGCGACGCCATCACCAATGCCAAGCTACTCGAAGACTCGGTCCGCGAACTGAGCGAAATCACCGGCCAGAAACCGGTCATCACCAAAGCAAAGACTTCCATCGCCAACTTCAAATTGCGCGAAGGCCAAGCCATCGGCTGCAAGGTGACCTTGCGCGGCCAGCGGATGTACCACTTCTTCGATAAGCTGGTCTCGATCGCCTTGCCGCGCGTCCGCGACTTCCGCGGCGTCAACAAGAATGCCTTCGACGGCCGGGGTAACTTCACCCTTGGCGTTAAAGAACAGTTGATCTTCCCGGAAATCAACTTCGACAAGGTCAACAAAATCCGCGGCATGGACATCATCATCGTGACCACCGCGAACAGCGATGCCGAAGCGTTCGCCCTGCTGAGCGAACTCGGCATGCCATTCCAAAAATAGGAGGAGCACCATGGCAAAGACATCAATCAAAGTCCGGTGCGCCCGGAAACAAAAATTCCCGGTGCGCGCTTATACGCGCTGCGAACGCTGTGGCCGTCCCCACTCCGTCTATAGCAAATTCAAACTGTGCCGCATTTGTCTCCGCGAACTGGCCTACAAAGGCGAGATTCCCGGGATGAAGAAGGCCAGCTGGTAGGAGGTTACTTATGGTCATGACTGATCCGATTGCCGATATGCTGACCCGTATCCGCAACGCCAATACGATGCGTAACGCCACTGTCGTTATGCCCGCCAACACTTTAAAAGTCCGCATCGCCAAAATCTTGAAAGACGAAGGTTTCATCGTGGATTTTTCCGTGTCCGGCGATACCAAAAAGCAACTTTCGATCGCGCTTAAATACGCCGAAGGCAACATCCGCGTCATCAACGGGCTCAAGCGCATCAGCAAACCCGGCCTTCGCGTCACCGCGAGCGCCGACAAGCTTCCCCGCGTCTTAAAGGGACTCGGCGTCGCCATCATCTCCACGTCGCAAGGTCTTATGACCGATCGCCAGGCGCGCACGCTCGGCGTCGGGGGCGAAGTCCTGGCGTACGTGTGGTAGGAGGGGCTTATGTCACGAATCGGAAATAAAGCCTTAGCCTTACCCCAAGGCGTCGCCATCCATGTCAACGGCCGCATGGTCGAAGTCAAAGGCCCGAAAGGCGCCTTATCGATCCCGCTACCGGAAGGCATCGACATCCAAGCCGAGGCCGCCCAAGCGACCTTGACGCGTCCCGACGACAGCAAATACTACAAGCAAAACCACGGGACGACCCGCGCATTGATCCACAACGCCATCGTCGGCGTTTCCCAAGGATACGAGAAGCGTTTGGAAATCGTCGGCATCGGCTATAAAGCCGCCATCGACCCCGACGGCAGTCTACGGCTGAACATCGGCTATTCCCATCAAGTGGTCATCACCCCGCGTCCCGGCGTCAAAATCACGACGCCCGATCCCACCCGCGTCTTCGTGACCGGCATCGACCGCCAAGCCGTCGGCGAAACGGCCGCCAACATCCGAGCAGTCCGCGAACCCGAACCTTACCAAGGCAAGGGCATCAAATATGCCGGCGAACACATCATTCGCAAAGAAGGCAAACGGGCCGGTAAGAAGTAAGAGAGGATAACACATGATCAAAATCATCGATAAAAACACGATCCGGTTACGGCGTCACGTCCGCATCCGGGCCAAAATCAGCGGCACCAACGAGTGCCCGCGTCTCTCAGTCTACCGTTCCAACGCCAACATCGCCGCCCAATTGATCGACGACGTCAAAGGCGTCACCTTGGCCGCTTCCAGTTCCCAAGCCCTTAAGCTTGATAACGGCGGAAACGCCGCCGCGGCCGCCAAAGTCGGTGCCGATCTAGCCGAAAAGGCGCTGGCCAAAGGCTATAGCGCCATTGTGTTCGACCGCAGCGGTTATCTGTACCACGGGCGCGTCAAAGCCCTAGCCGAAGCTGCCCGCGCAGCCGGCCTTAAGTTCTAGGAGGAGCCCCTATGGTAGAAAACAATGAAGTAGTCGTCCCGCAAAAAACCGAAACCCCGGCTGAAAACAAAGGCCCGCGCCGTTTTGATCGCGACCGGAGACCCCGCAACGATCGGCGTCCGCGTCGGGAAACGGCTCCCAAGGAATACGAAGAGCGGACCGTGGCCATCAACCGGGTTACCAAAGTCGTCAAGGGCGGCAAGCACATGCGGTTCACCGCGCTGACCGTCATCGGAAACGGCAAAGGCACTTATGGGTTCGGAACCGGCAAAGCCGGCGAAGTCCCCGATGCCATCAAGAAAGCCTTGGAAGAGGCCAAAAAAGCCACTTTCAAAGTCGATTTGGTCAAAGCCGACACCATCGCCCACGAAATCATCGGCCAATACGGCGCTTGCAGCGTCTTCCTGAAACCGGCCCCGGCCGGTACCGGCATCATCGCCGGCGGTCCCGTGCGGGCCGTCTTGGAATTGGCCGGACTCAAAAACGTCTATTCGAAAGTCTACGGCAGCCGCGCTCCGATCAACATCATCCGGGCGACCCATGCCGGGCTTCAAAGCTTGAAGACCTACGAGACATTCAAAGCCCTCCGCGGCAAATAGAAGGAGGATACGTTTATGGAATTACACAATCTGAAACCACAACCGGGATCCCGCCAAGACGCGTTCCGCAAGGGCCGCGGCATTGGATCGGGCAACGGCAAAACGGCCGGAAAAGGCCATAAAGGGCAAAATGCCCGGACCGGCGGCGGCGTCCGTCCCGGATTCGAAGGCGGCCAAAACCCGATTTACCGGCGCTTGCCGAAACGCGGATTCCGCAACTTCAAGAGCACGGTCTATGACGTCGTCAACGTCGAAGCGCTCGAACGCTTCGAAGACGGGACCGAAGTCAATCCGACCATGTTGGTCGAAGCCGGTTTGGTCCGCGCCGATTATGAACTTGTCAAAGTGCTCGGTAACGGCAAATTGACCAAAAAACTGACCGTCTACGCCCACAAATTCTCCAAGACCGCGGAAACGGCCATCGCCGACGCCGGCGGTCGTGTCGAGGTCATTTAATCATGAAAAAGATCGTTGATATCTTCAAGAACAAAGAAATCGTCAACCGCATATTCTTCACGGTCATCATTTTATTTGTCTTCCGCATCGGAGCGGCGATTACCGTCCCCGGTGTCACGGTCAAGGATCTCGATCTGAATGATAATAGCGCCCTCGCGCTCATGAACTTACTCGGCGGCGGAGCCTTGCAAAGCTTCTCGGTCTTCGCCCTCGGCGTCTCGCCCTACATCACGGCGAGCATTATTACGCAACTGTTGGCGACCGACGTCTTGCCGGCTTTGACCGAATTGAACAAACAAGGCCAATACGGCCGCAAGAAAAAAGAGATGACCACCCGTTATCTCACCCTGCTTTTAGGGTCGGTCCAAGCTTACGGCATCGTTAAAACGATGGAGACGACCAGTTACATCTCGATTACCGACACCTCGTTCTGGAACTACGCCTACATCGTGACCATCCTCGTGGCCGGGGCCATGCTCGTCATGTGGCTCGGTGACCAAATCTCGGTCAAAGGGCTCGGAAACGGCATTTCGGTCATCATTTTCGCCGGTATCGTCCGCAGTTTGCCGCTGCAAATCCAAGGCGCCTATAACAATTGGGTGGCCATGTCGGTCGGCCTCGATACCCCGGTCTTCCTCAAAGGCATCTTCCAATTCTCGGTTTACATACTCTCGTTCTTGCTGATTATCGCCTTCGTGACCTTCATCGAGCAAAGCAAACGCAAGATCCCGGTCCAACACGCCAGCAAAAGCGGGGCCGGGCAAAAATACAGCCAGGCCAGCTTCCTGCCGATCAAAATCAATTCAGCGGGCGTGATTCCGGTCATCTTCGCCAGTTCGATCATGATGGCCCCAAGCGTCATCATCAGTTTCATCAGCGGCGCCGACACCAGCGCCGAATGGCTTAAAGTATTCTCAAGCAGCGAGCTGGTGACCATGCCCTGGTTCAACGACGCCACCTGGAAATTCCCTTGGGGTTTGATCATCTACTTAGTTTTGACCGTCCTGTTTACCTTCTTCTATTCCAACTTGCAGATCAACCCGCCCCAATTGGCCGAAAACTTTCAAAAGAACGGTTCTTATATCCCGGGCATCCGTCCCGGCAATGAAACCGAACGCTATGTCAAGAAAGTCGTCAATCGGGTCACGGTCATCGGCGCGACCGCTCTGGCGTTCATCGCCGCTTTGCCAATCGTCCTCGTTCTCCTGGAAATCGTCCCCGATCAATCGCTCGCTTTCGGCGGCACCGGCCTCATCATCGTCGTCGGCGTAGCCATCGAAATCAACAGCCAGATCGATGGGCTTTTAGCCGGCAAGAGCTTTGACGAAGTGACGCAGGGAGGCGGTTCCTGATGCTGAACATCATCTTGATGGGACCACCGGGAGCCGGTAAGGGCACCCAAGCCAAAAAGATCATCGCCGCCTATGACATCCCCCACATTTCCACCGGGGACATGTTCCGGGAAGCGATCAAGGCCGGCACCCCCCTCGGCCGTCTTGCGGCCACCTACATCAATAAAGGGGACCTAGTTCCCGACGAGGTGACGATTGGTCTCGTCAAAGAACGCTTAGGGCAAAGGGATTGCCAACGGGGTTATCTCCTCGACGGCTTCCCGCGGACGCTTCCGCAAGCCCAAGCCCTCGACGGGCTGGCCAAGGAAATCGGCCGACCGGTCAATGCGGTCATCGATTTCACGGCCACGCGCCCGGAATTGATTCGGCGCATCACCGGACGGCGCGTCTGCTCGGTATGCGGGGCTCCCTACCACGTCGACACCATGAAGCCGAAAGTCGAAGGCGTCTGCGATGCCTGCGGCGGACCCTTGATGCAGCGCAAAGACGACAATCTCGAGGCGCTGACGGTCCGGCTCGACCACTACGAAGTGTCGACCAAGCCCTTGATTGCCTTTTACGAAAAGCAGGGGCTCTTGAAGCGGGTCGACGGGCTGATGGCCTCCGACCAACTCTTCGAGACGATGAAAAAGATCTTTGCCGAGGTGGAAGCGGCGTGATCATCGTCAAATCGCCGCGGGAAATCGACCTGATGCGAAGCGCCGGGGCCATCGTGGCCGAAGTGCTGGACGCCGTCGGCGAACAATGCCGCGTCGGCGCGACCACCAAAGAATTGGACGAACTGGCCGAACGCATCATCCGCGAACGAGGAGCGACGCCTTCCTTCAAAGGCTATGGCGGCTTTCCAAGCGCCATCTGCGCCTCGGTCAACGACACCTTGATTCACGGCATCCCGTCGGGTTACCGGCTCAAGGAAGGCGATCTCGTCAAAATCGACGTCGGCGCCAACTACAAAGGCTATCACGGCGACGCCGCGAGGACCTTCATCGTCGGACTCGGCAGCGCCCTGGCCCGTCGGCTGGCCCAAGTCACCAAAGAGAGTTTCTTCGAAGCTCTCAAAATCGTGCGGCCCGGCGTCCATCTATCGGACATCGGCCATACGATCCAAGCCTATGTCGAAAGCCGCGGCTTCTCGTTGCCGCGCGACTACACCGGACACGGCGTCGGACGCGATCTTCATGAAGATCCCCCGATTCCCAACTTCGGTCCGGCCCATCAAGGGCCGCTATTACGCCCCGGAATGACCCTGGCCATCGAGCCGATGGTCAACGCCGGACGCCACGAGACGAAAGTGCTCGCCGACGGCTGGACCGTCAAAACGATCGACGGCAAGTTGTGCGCACACTACGAAAATACGATCGTCGTCACCGAGTCGGGATATGAAATCCTGACCCTACGATGAAGGAGGAGTATTATGGCAAAGACAGACGTAATTGAAATGGAGGCGACCGTGGTCGAAACGCTCCCGAACACCATGTTCCGGGTCCGCCTTGAAAACGGTCACGTAATTCTGGCCCACGTTTCTGGTAAAATCCGCATGCACTACATCCGCATTTTACCAGGTGATCGAGTTACGGTTCAAATCTCCCCCTACGACTTAACACGGGGCCGCATCACATTCAGGTATAAGTAATACCGAAGGAGCAGAACAACACATGAAAGTAAGAACATCAGTCAAACCCATCTGCGACAAGTGCAAGGTTATCCGCCGCAAAGGCGTCGTCACCGTCATCTGTGACAACCCGAAGCACAAGCAAAGACAAGGTTAAAAAAGGAGTACCACAACTATGGCACGTATCGTCGGAGTCGACATCCCCAATGAAAAACGCGTCGTGATTGCCCTGACCTACATTTTTGGCATCGGGCTCTCGACCGCCGAGAAGATTTTAAAAGACGCTGAAGTCAGCGAAGACATCCGCGTTAAGAACCTCACGGATGAGCAATTATTGGCCATTCGCAACCAAGTCGCCAAATACAAACTCGAAGGCGATTTACGTCGTGAAGTCGCCCTCAACATCAAACGGCTCCAGGAAATCGGATGCTATCGCGGCATCCGGCACCGCAAGGGCCTGCCCGTCCGCGGCCAACGGACCCGGACCAACGCCCGGACCCGCAAAGGCCCACGCAAAACCATCGCCAACAAGAAGATGGCGACGCAAGGTTAATGAAAGGAGTCGCACCTCATGGCTACCAAAACTACCACTACGCGTAAGAAGAAAATCAAACGCACGTTTACAAAAGGCACGGCCCACATCCACGCCACTTTCAACAACACGATCGTGACCATCACCGATGACGACGGCAATGCCATCGCCTGGAGCACCCCGGGAGCCCTCGGATACAAAGGCGCCCGCAAATCGACGCCTTTCGCCGCCGGCATGGCGGCCGAAGCCTGCGCCAAAGCCGCGATTGACCAAGGCATCAAAACCGTTGACGTCAACGTCAAGGGGCCGGGACCCGGCCGCGAAGCCGCCGTCCGCAGTTTACAAGCCGCCGGTCTCACCATTAATATGATTACGGATACGACGCCCATCCCTCACAATGGCTGCCGCCCGCCCAAGAAGCCTCGTGGTTAAGGCGATAGGAGGAAACGAACTATGAGTTTCATTGCCAAACAATTCGAAAAGCCGATTTTCACCAAGAAGCTCTTTGACAGCACCCACAACTATGGACGGTTCGTCCTCGAACCGCTGGAACGCGGCTTCGGCCTCACGCTCGGCAACGCCTTGCGCCGGGTGCTCTTGTCGAGCCTCCCGGGCGCGTCGGTCTTCGCCGTCGAAGTCGAAGGCGCGCGTCATGAATTCTCGGCCCTGGACGGGGTCGTCGAAGACGTGACGGCCATCATTTTGAATCTGAAGGACTTGGTCTTGAAGATCGAAGAAGAAGGCGTCGACGCCAAAGTGCTCGAACTCGACGTCACCGGCCCGAAAGCGGTCACCGCGTCCGATTTCGTTTTGCCCTATGGGGTCACCGTCATCAATCCCAACCTTGTCTTGGCTAACGTCACCGAAGGCGGCAAACTCAAAATGCGCGTCTACGCCCGCAACGGCCGCGGCTACGTCACCAGCGAAGGCAACAAAGCCAATCGCTATACCGCCAAGCTGGGTACCATCGCCACCGACAGCAACTACTCGCCGGTCACCAAAGTCAGCTACAACATCGATCCGACCCGGGTCGGTCACGATTCGCGTTACGACAAATTGACGCTTGAAATTTGGACCAACGGCAGTTTGAAACCCCAAGAAGCCCTCTCGTTGGCTTCTCGGATCCTGATGGCCCATTTCGAAGGTTTCATCGACCTCGAGCAAGCCACTTATGACGTCAATATCATGAAGGAACCGACCGAACAAAGCGAAGACAAGTATTCGAACATGACCATCGTCGACCTCGACCTCTCGGTCCGTTCGTACAACTGCCTGCGCCGCGCCGGCATCGAAACCGTCTATGAATTGACCCAAAAGACCGAAGAAGAAATGATGAAAGTCCGTAACCTCGGCAAGAAATCGTTGAAAGAAGTCAAAGAAAAGCTCAACGCGATCGGCCTTGGTTTCCGCGAAAATTAATAGGAGCTCACTATGGCAACACAAGGACGTAACAACGTACACGGAAAGGGTGGGGTTCGCTTCAAGGCGCCCTATACCTCCAGTAAGCATAAATCGCAACTTCGCAACCTCGTCTCGACCTTAATCGTCGAAGAGAAAGTCACCGTCACCGGCGGCATGGTCGCCGATTTGATCAAATTGGCCGACCGTCTCGTCACCTACGCCAAAACCGGCGATCTCCATTCGCGCCGCTTGGCCGCGAGCGTCGTCCGCGATTACATCGCCGATGAGAAGAAAGGCCTTCTCGCCCTCGACAAACTGTTCGAGACGATCGGGCCCCGATACAAAGAACGGTCCGGCGGTTACACCAAGGCCCTGCGCCTGCAGAATCGCCGCGGCGACAACGCCCCCGTTTATCTCGTCGCCTTCGTTCAATAATGCGAAAGAGCCCTGCTATGCAGGGTTTTTTCTTCATTCGCTCATCATCCACAATTCGGAAAGGTTTTTATTGTATCATTAAAGCATGATAAAAAACTTCGTATTCGATCTCGATGGGACGTTGCTCGATACCATCAAGGAGATCACCCGGGCTTTGAACGACACCTTGTTTGATTTCCATCTTCCGACGATCACCGTCGCCGAAGGGAAATCCTTTTTGGGCCACGGCACCGAGTATTTATTGAGCCATGCCCTTAAAGGAGCGGTTTTGGACGCGGCTCCCTACCAACGATTCAAAGCCGCCTACATGGAACGGCAGATTGCTTATCAGCTCGAAGATACCAAGCCCTTCCACGGAGTATCTTCTTTGCTGGAGGGTCTTCGTCAACGTAAGGCCCGGCTGTTCGTCTATTCGAACAAGCCCCATGATTTTGCCGTCAAATTGATCGACGCGATTTTCCCAGGCGTCTTCTTGGCCGTGGTCGGGCAGAAACCGGGCTGCGCCCCCAAACCGAACGTCGAGCCTTTTCTTCCTTATCTTGAAGCATTTTCCGTTGATCCCAAGGCATCGGTTTACATTGGCGATTCCCTCGTCGACGTCGAGACGGCCCGCGCTTTGAAAATGCGAGCGATTTCGGTCGCCTGGGGATACGTCCCGCGCGAGCGATTGGTTGAAGGGCGACCGGATTTTCTCATCGACGAACCGCGCCAGTTGCTCTCCCTCGCCTTTCAGGATGAGTGATGATGAATAGCCTCGCGCTTGAAACAAGAACGCGACCATTGAACGATAAGCCAATCGGACCTGGTCCCATCGTCTATTGGATGAACCGCGACCAGCGCTTGTCCGACAATTGGGCGCTCTATTTTGCCGCCGATCTGGCTCATAAGACCCAACGTCGTTTACGAGTCGTTTTTGTGATGTTCGAGCATTTTGGCTCATTGTCGTTTGACGAAAACGATCCAATCTACGTCAGGATGGGCCAAGGGTTGAACCACATGTTGGAAGAAGCCCGACGCCTCGGCATTGACCTGACGATTGAAAAGGGCGATCCCGTCGACGTGATCCCGGCCTTGATGAAGCAATGGAACGCCGGAGCCTTAATCGGTGATTATTCCCCTTTGAAACCGATCAGGCAAATCAAACAAACCGTCGAAGAAGCCATCTCCATGCGGTTTTGGGAAGTCGATGCCCACAATATCGTCCCAGTGTGGGTCACTTCCGACAAAGCCGAATGGGGAGCGTACACCATCAGGCCCAAAATCCATCGTCTTTTACCCGACTATCTTGAGCCGATTCCCGAAGTGTCTTTCAATCGAACGGCCCACATCGACGTCGAAACGAGCCTTCAAGCCTGGCTCGCCCATTTACCGCCGCTCGTCACGCCAGAAGAGGCCATGTCCCGTTTCGTGGCGGAACGGCTCCCCGATTACCATTTCCGCAACAATCCCAACCTTGAGGTGACGTCGCGTCTATCAGCCTATTTGCATTTTGGGAATCTAAGCGCCAATCGTCTGGCGCTGGCAGTCAAGCAAAGCCCCCATCCCAGCGAGGAATTCCTCGAAGAAATGATCGTCCGGCGCGAATTAGCTGAAAATTACTGTCACTACAATCCCGACTATGATGCGATTGAAGGATTTCCAGCGTGGGCCAAGCGAAACCTCGAAGCCCACCGCCAAGACCCGCGCCCTTATACGTATTCCCTTCCGGAACTTGAATTGGCTAAGACGCACGATCCGGCATGGAATGCCGCCCAAACGCAATTGGTCACGACCCATTACATGCATGGGTACATGCGCATGTATTGGGCTAAGAAAATCCTTGAATGGACCCCGACGATTGAAGAGGCATTCAAAATTTCACTTTATTTAAACGATAAATATCAACTGGACGGCCGCGATCCAAATGGCTACGCTGGCATCGCCTGGGCACTAGGCGGGGTCCACGATCGCCCTTGGGGTGAACGCCCGGTCTTCGGGACCATCCGCTACATGAACATGGCGGGTCTCCGCCGGAAGTTCGGCCTTGACGAGTATTTGGCCCGTTGGCTCGGCTAATCGGCTTACGGCAATATTTTTGATCCGATTGAAAGCAAAATCGGCATAATGTGATAAAGTAATATAACAATTGAGGTTACGGATGGAAATTCGCCTATTCAACAGCTGGTCCGACCAAATCGAAGTATTCAAGCCGATCAAACCGGGACAGGTCAGCCTCTATGTGTGCGGGCCGACCGTTTACGATTTCGTCCACATTGGGAACATGCGCCCGGTGGTTGTCTTTGACGTGCTTCGTCGCCTGTTTGAATATCTGGGTTATCAAGTGACCTACGTCAGCAACTTCACCGACATTGACGACAAAATCATCGCCAAGGCCTTTTCCGAGCACAAAAGCGAAAGAGAAGTAGCCGATTTCTTTATTAAAGCTTATCAAGACAACGTCATCGGCATCAATTCTAAACTCCCGACGGTGACCCCGCGGGTAACCGATTTCGTCGCCGATATCATCCGTTACATCGAGGGTTTGGTCCAAAAAGGCGCCGCTTACGTCGTCGATGGCGAAGTGTTCTTCCAAGTGGCCTCGGTTCCCGATTATGGCCATTTGTCCCACATGAAGACCGACGATTTAATCGTTGGGGCCCGGGTCGAAGAATCTGGCAAAAAACAATCGCCACTGGATTTCTTCCTTTGGAAGAAAACCGAACAAGGCTTGACTTTCGATAGTCCTTGGGGAAAAGGAAGACCGGGATGGCATACCGAATGCGCCGTCATGATCGACGCCATTTTCCATGAAAAAGTCATCGACATCCACGGGGGCGGATTCGATTTGAAATTCCCGCATCACGATAACGAAATCGCTCAGAGCATGGCGCAAAACGGCACCCGTTTGGCCAACATTTGGATGCATAACGGCTTCATCAATTTGAATGATGACAAAATGTCAAAATCGACCGGCAATTTCATGACGGCCAAAGACGCTTTGGCAGCGATTGGGGGGCCGGCTCTCCGCTTGATGCTTTTGTCGACCCATTACCGCCTGCCGGTCAATTTCAACCAATCGTTCCTAGAAACGGCCCGCACCGAGGTCAACAAGATGACCTTGGCCATCAAGCAGTTGGCCGTCGCTTTGCAACTGGCCGGATACGACATCGAAACCGCTTATCCGCCGCGGATGGACGACTTCATCAAAGCGTTGGCGGACGATTTGAATACCAGCAATGCCTTAACTTCAGTTTATGACCTGATCAAATTAAGCAATCGGTCATTACGTGAAAACCCGCTCGATTATGGGCGAATCGGCTCCTATTTCTTTACTTTAAAGACAATGTTCCATATACTTGGACTAGATATTAATTACCCGCGGCTAACCGAAGACGATCGCTCGCTGTTCGAGCGTTACCAAGCAAAGAAAGCCGCCCGGGATTATCAAGGTTCCGATGCCTTGCGCACTGAACTGATACGGAGAAACATTTTATAGGAAGGGATGAGTTTTTATGATCTTTTTCGCACCACCTATGTTGACGAGCACCATCGACCAATATCTGATAGACTGGCTGAA
>CAZBUP010000001.1:55196-93074 GCA_964495145.1 uncultured Staphylococcaceae bacterium
TCGCACCACCTATGTTGACGAGCACCATCGACCAATATCTGATAGACTGGCTGAACGGCTTGGGCGCATTTGGAAACATCCTTTTAATCATTTTATCGTTGCTTCTGGCGGCGATTTTCTCGGGCGCCATCGGTTATGAACGCGAATATCACGGCCATTCGGCCGGATTGCGGACCCACATCCTCGTCGGGGTCGGTTCCGCCCTGGTCATGATCATCTCGATCTATGGATTTGGAACCGGATATCCCAATCGCGACCCAGCCCGCTTAGCCGCCCAAGTCGTCAGCGGCATCGGTTTCATCGGTGCCGGCACCATCATTCAAACGGGCACCGACATCAAGGGTTTGACGACGGCCACCACTTTGTGGTTGACGATGGCCATCGGCTTGGCATCTGGAGCCGGTCGTTTCGTCATCGCCATCGTGACGACGGTCATTGCCTTGATTACCTTGATCATTCTGCGCAAAGTCGAGCATTACGCTTCACGTAAGTCTCCGAAAATCACGTTAGTGGTCCCGACGGAAACCCCTGTCTTGAAGCAAATTCATTTCGTGGCGTCGCGTTTGGGCGTTTCAGTCAAAGATTTCCAATCGCAAATCGTCAACGTCGGAGGCCAAATCTTCCTGCGCGTCTCCTTGCGCATCGCCTACATGTCCACGGCCACCTCGGCTGCTTTGGTCGAGGAACTCAAAAACGCCATCAATCCGATCGAAATCCGCATTTCGACCGAATATTAGAAGTTAACTGGGATTAATTGGCTCCATATTTGAAATTCGCCCCATGGGAAACCTGACACAATACATATACGGTCGTAACGCCGTTCTCGAATCGCTGGAAACCGGTCGGGTCCTCAAGGTCTTTTTGGCGCCATCCTTCTCGGACACCGAACTCATCGCCCGCTTGACGAAACAAGGCGTTACCATCGAACGGAAGGAAAACGATTGGATGACCGCCTTGGTCGGTCCGCGCCACCAAGGAATCGTCGCTTTGATCAAGGCGTATGATTTCATGCCGATCGAAGCGCTCGTCAAGGAAGCCGACCGGGCCGTCTATCCGCTCCTGGTGATTTTGGATTCGATTCAAGATCCTCATAATTTCGGGGCCATCATCCGCAACGCCGACGCCTTTGGAGCCCAGGGCGTCATCGTCAAGAAAGACCGACAAGTCGGCCTGACCAGCGTCGTTGCCAAAGTTTCGGCCGGGGCGATTGAACATGTCCCCGTTTCCCAAGTGACGAATCTCTCTCAGTTGATTAAGCAACTGAAAGACGCTGGTTACTGGATCGTCAGTTCGGCTTTGCAAGACGCCATTGATTATCGAAACTTCGATTATCGCCGCAAAATCGCCCTCATTATCGGCTCCGAAGGCGCGGGCATTGCCAATTTGGTGCTTCGCAATAGCGATGTCGTCGTCAAGATTCCAATGGCTGGCAAAATCAATTCCATCAATGCCTCGGCGGCCACGGCCGTATTATTGGCCCAAATCCAATCCCAACGTTTTCCTCTTTAGGAGGAATCCATGTCTTACGACGATGTCAGCGATGATGAATTAGTTTTTTTGGCGCGCCAGCGCCATCATGACGCCGAACGCGTTTTGCTCGAGCGGATGCGCCCCAAACAAGACCGGATGATTTTCCGGCTGTTGAAAGACAACCGCTACAGCGGACTCGAACCCGGCGATCTCAAGACGATCGCCATCCAATCCTTGTATCACGCCATCGATTCCTACGATGGGCGCAAAGCCGTCTTCGATGCTTATTACCACCTGCTCCTGGAACGAGATCTCGTCAATGAAATCAAAAAATTCAATACCTTCAATCAGACGCTTTTAAACACGGCTCTCTCGTTTGACGAGCCCTTGAGCGAAGGCGGGACGCTCTATGATGTGGTCGGTTATGAAGACACCGCCATCGGCGCCGTCAATTCGGGACATATCCTGGCGTTGGCCGAAGATGTCCAGTCGGGATTGACGCCGCTTGAAAAGGCCATCATCGCCTATCGGATGCTTGGGTATTCCTTCAGCGAGATCGGCCGCATTTACAAGAAGAGTTATCGCCAGATTTCCCGCATCGTTGAAAACATCAACCAAGCCCATGCTGGAAAGTTTCAAGAGTAATTGCCGCTAAATGATAAATCATTTGACTTGACCGGTCAGTCATGGTATATTTTTTTACGCTAAAATGATTAAATATTATGGTATGAATTATGCGTGAAAAAATCATTTTAATTTGCTCGGAGTGTTTGGCTCGCAACTACGAGACGACCAAACGCGTCGGTGCTTCCGGAGTGCGGTTCGAAATCAAAAAATATTGTCCGCGCTGCAACAAGGTCACCGTTCACAAAGAAAGCCGGTAGGAGGTCCCTTCATGAACATCAAGAAATATTCCGCCGAAGTCGTGCGCGAAAGCAAACGCGTCCGTTGGCCGAAACGAGAAGTCTTGGTCCCCTCGATCATCGTCGTGGTTTCAATCGCCGTTTTCGCCGCCTTGGTATTGAGTCTCGAAGACCTGCTCGTCGGCGAATTGTTGAAGCAGCTTCGCAACGCCTTCGAGTCTTTGAGGTAATCAAATGATGACCAATGACATGTTAGTCGAAAAACAATGGTATATCGTCAGCACGTATTCAAGTCATGAGAACAAGGTGGCCGAGAATCTCCGGCGCCGCATCGATTCCATGAACTTGAAGGATTTCGTGTCTCGGATTCTCGTCGTCGAACAAGAAGAGCAAGTCTTCAAGGATGGCGTCCCGACCGGAAAAACCAAGATGAAGAATTCCTATCCCGGCTACGTTTTCATCGAAATGATCATGACCGACGAATCGTGGTACATGGTTCGTAACACCCCGGGAGTCACCGGTTTCGTCGGATCGTCCGGCGGCGGCACCAAGCCGATCCCGGTCCCGCCCGAGCAAATGGAACCGATCCTGAAGCGGATGGGCATGGTCGATCAAGGCATGTACGACCGTTACAACGTCGGCGACTTGATCAAAGTCATCCACGGCCCGCTCGAAGGGACCGAGGGCACAATTCAAGCCATCGACAAGGAAACCGGCGTCGTCAAAGTGGAAACCGTCTTCTTCGGAAGGGCGACCTCGGTTGAAGTCGACTTCGGGGAAATCGAAAAAATCTAATCAAATCAAAAGGCCGGTCGCCCGGCCTTTTCGTTTGCCTATTCTTCGCCTTGGAGGAAATTTCCAAACGCCCGGAGCTCCCGTCGTTTGCCGACGACGAAGACGCTGTCGCCCGGTTCGATCAAATCGGAAGCCCGCGGTATTGAGGTCACGAGGTTTTTCGTCAACAAAATCAGGTTGACGTTGTATTTGTTGCGCGGATCCATGGCCAAGATCGCTTGGGGAACGAAAGTGGCGCCCACCGTGATTTTGACGACCGAAAAGTTGTCACCCAGCGCATAGTAATCGAGGAAATCCTCGTCATCGAGCCGATTGGCCAGGCCGTGGCCGGCCAGACGTTGCGGCATGATGATTTCGGTCGCCCCGAGTTTTTTGATGATGGGAACGTAATAATCGTCGTCGACCCGGACGACGATGTGGGGAATGTTCATATTCGACAGGATGACCGTCGTCAAAATCGAGGCTTGAATGTTGTCCCCGAAGGCGACGATGGCGTGGGTGACGTGGTGGACATCCAACTCCCGAAGGGCTTTTTCGTCGGTGGCGTCGGCGATGAAAGCCGTCGGCACGTGCAATCCGGCCTTGCGGACGCTGGCTTCGTCGCGGTCGAGGGCGATGACGTCGGCCCCGATGGCGGCCAGCTCGCTGACGATGGCGAGGCCGAATTGGCCCAGGCCGATGACGGCGAATGATTTTTTACTCATGGTAATGTTTCTCCTTATCCGATTGGAATCGTGGCTTCGATATGGCTGTAATGGGTAGTTTCGGCTTGGTTCATCGATTCGGACACGATCGAGAACAGCGTCATCGGGCCGGTGCGGCCCAGCAGCATCAACAACGTCAAGATTATTTTACTCCCATCGGCCAAATATGGGGTAACCCCTTGGCTCAAGCCGACGGTGCCGAAAGCCGAGAAAGCTTCGAACATGAAAGCGCTGGCGTCGAAGGAACCCGGCGGGTAGCTGACGTTGCCGGATTCAATTCGCTCCATGGCGATGATCGAGGCGAAAATCAAAACGGCGGCGATGAAGGTCAAGGACATGGCCTTAATGACGGTCGTGTTCGAAAACGAGCGCTTGAAGGCATGGACTTTCTTGCCGCGGATGAAAGAAACGATGGCTACCACGATGACGAAGATGGTGGTCGTCTTGATGCCGCCGCCGGTCGATATCGGACTGGCGCCGATGAACATCAAGATCATGAGGAACAAGCGCCCGGCCAAGGAAATCCGATTCATGTCGATAGTCGAGAAACCGGCCGTGCGCGCGGTGACGCTGTGGAACAAGGCTTGAAGCCACGTCAAATCGTTGCCTTGGTTCATTTCAGTGAACATCAAGGTCAGCATGCCGAACGGAATCAAGATGCCGGTCATCGTCAATACGACTTTGGTGTATGCCGACCAAGTGCGGGCCGGCCGCCGCGACAATAAATCGATCCAAACCAGGAATCCGATTCCACCGGAAATCACTAACACGATGGTTGTCACGTTGATGACGACATCCGAAGCGTAGGTTTGGAGACTGGTGCTGCCCAAAAGATCGAATCCGGCGTTGTTGAAGGCGGATACCGAGAGGAAGACCGATTGGAAAAGACCTTCCCAAAGGCCAAAGCGAGGCACCATCACGAACAGGTAGGGAATGACTCCCAGGCCTTCGATGATCAAGGTGATGAAGATGACTTTGCGAACGAAGTTGATGACGCCTTTCATCGAGGACAAATTCAAGGCTTCTTTGATGATGTAGCGATCGATGATGCCGATGCGCCGGCCCGACAAGGTGACGACGAACGTGAAGACGGTGATAAAGCCAAGACCGCCAATCGAAATTAAGACCAAGAGGGTGATTTGGCCGAACAAGGTCAGTTCTTGAACTAAGCTAGCATAGGGCGACAAGCCAGTCACGCACACGGCCGACGCCGATAGGAATAAGGAATTGACGAAGTTGCCCCATTGGCCGTCCCGATGCGAGAAGGGCAAGGCGAAAAGGGCGGTGCCGAGGAAGACCAAGGCCACAAAACTCAAGAAGACGAGTAGGTAAGGGGATATTTTATTTTTACTGAGCAAAACAAAGACCTCTGGTTCGCGCGGTTCGCAAACCATGTCAAGATTATATTACTAATAGGAGCCGATGTCTATCGACCATTATCGGGACGATTTTGGCCCAATTGGCGATTCCCATAAAATTAATGGCAAATTTTCCTTGCTATAAAAAATATACATAGTATAATACTTAACGCATAGGTTCATCTCGGGAGACCGAATTCGGACTGGTGCCAAAGCGTGGAAGGACGTGATTCGTCCATTGACCACAGCACGGACTCAACACATTAACAGGAGGTGTGTCGCGTGAGCAAAAGAATCGCTAAAGTTCTCAAGATGGAACTGCCTGGTGGCGAAGCCAAACCAGGACCAAAACTCGCTTCGGCGGGTATCGTCATGCCGAAATTCTGCACGGATTTCAACGCCAAGACCGCGGATCGCCGCGGCGAAGTCGTCCCCGTCATCATCACGGCATATGAAGACAAGTCATTCGATTACGTCATTAAAACGGCCCCCGTGGCCGGGTTGATCAAAAAGGCGGCCGGGATCGAAAAGGGTTCCGGAAATCCCAAAGCGACCAAGGTCGGCAAGATTTCGCGCGCCGATTTGAAGAAGATCGCCGAATACAAAATGGTCGATCTGAACTGCTATGACGTCGAAGCGGCGATGAAAATCGTCGAAGGCTCGTGCGTCGCCATGGGCGTCAAGGTCGAAGACTGATCGCGTGGAAGGGTCTACCCCGTTAGCACCACCAGAAAGGATACAATCCAATGAAACACGGCAAGAAATATCGGACGGCCACCGCGCTGATCGATCATAAGAAACTCTATACGTTTGAAGAAGCCATCCCGCTCCTCAAGCAAACCAATACCACCAAATTCGACGCCACGATCGACGTTTCGTTCAATCTGAACATCGACCCGAAGAAAGCCGATCAACAAATCCGCGGCACGATGGTACTCCCCCACGGCAACGGCAAGACCAAACGCGTCTTAGCCATTACCCAAAAGGTCGAGGAAGCCAAAAACGCCGGAGCCGACATTGTCGGTGGCAAAGAAATGCTCGAAAAGATCCAAAAGGAAAACTGGTTTGACTTCGACGTGATCGTCGCCACCCCGGATATGATGGGCGAAATCGGCAAATTGGGCCGGGTTCTCGGTCCCAAAGGCTTGATGCCCAACCCGAAGACCGGCACCGTCGCCGTCGACATCGCCAAAGCGATTCAAGAAATCAAAGCCGGCAAAGTCGAATATCGGATCGATAAAGAAGCCAACATCCACGTCTCGATTGCCCGCATCAGCTTCGATGACCAAAAAATCATCGATAACCTGACCGCCTTGACCGAAACGCTCGTGAAGGCGCGCCCGTCCGCGGTGAAGGGGACCTTCATCCGCAACGCCGTCATCCACACGACCATGGGTCCGGCCATCAAGATTACGTTCGTCGGTCGTTAACCAACTCGTTTGATCGCATCAATAGACCCAAGACAGCAACGGCTCGCGCTTAATCATGTTGCCGAGGTAATGGATCAAAACCATAGTAACCATTGACATTACTAATTGGATATTGAAGCCTCAATAAAAAATCTAAATAGGAGGTGTAAATAGTGAATCAAGCTATCTTAAAGCAAAAAGAAGCTGTCGTCGACGAAGTCGTCGCTCTCGCCCAAAAGGCGGCCGCCCTCGTTTTAGTCGAGTATCGCGGCATGAACGTGACCCAAATCGGCGAACTCCGTCGTCTCATGCGTGGATTGAACGCCCACATCGGCGTTTACAAGAACACCATGGTCCGGCGGGCGAGCGACAAGCTCAATTACCACGGATTAGTCGACCATTTGACGGGACCTAACGCCTTGGTCTTCTGCCCCGATCCGATCGAAGGGCCGAAAGCCTTGGTCAAATTCGCGCGTCGAACCGGCATCATGAGCATCAAAGGCGGCGTCATCGACGGCCGCGTGCTCGATGGCGACGGCGTCCGGGCCGTGTCGATGTTGCCAGGCAAACTCGGATTGATATCCATGTTCCTGTCCTGCATCCAATCGCCAATCCGTTCCTTCGCCGCGACCGTGAAGGCCGTCAGCGAAAAAAATTAAAACACATGCCAATTAGGAGGAAAACACAATGGCAAAGCTCACCATCTCAGAAATCATCGCCTCGTTGAAGGAAATGACTTTACTCGAACTCAACGATCTCGTTAAAGCCGTCGAAACCGAATTCGGAGTCACCGCCGCCGCCCCCATGGCCGCCGCCGGACCCGCGGTTGTCGAAGAAGAAGCCGCTCCCAAAGGACCAGTCGACGTCAGCCTGTTCCTGAAAGCCGTCGGCCAATCCAAAGTCGCCGTTATCAAGGCGGTCCAAGCGATCACCGGTCTCGGCCTCATGGATGCCAAGAAGCTCGTTGACGGCGCCCCAGTCGCCATCAAGGAAAAGATCTCCCCGGTCGAAGCCGAAGAACACAAGAAAGCTCTCGTCGCCGCCGGAGCCGAAGTTGAAATTAAATAAACAAGCTTAACCCCAACCAATACCAAAACCTGTCTCACGGCGGGTTTTTGGGCTTTTATGAGGAGGTGCCGAATTCTGTCGCATTACTTCGAAAATGACCAGAATCTCACGAGCAAACCGCGCGCCCTCGAGGCGAATTTCGCCGGGCGCGCGTATACCTTCCTCGCCGACAGGGGCGTTTTCTCGGCCCGCCGTCTCGACTATGGGACTCGGGTGCTGATCGAAACGTTGCTGAAGGAAGAATTGGGATCGACTCTGCTTGACCTTGGATGCGGTTACGGTCCGATCGGCATCGTCTTGGCCGACCAATTCCCCAAGCTTCGCGTCACCATGGCCGACGTCAACCGCCGCTCGATCGACTTGGCCCAAGCCAATGTCGCCGCCCGAGCGCTTGCTTCGCGCGTAAGCGCCCTCGTCAGCAATGGCTACGAGCAAGTGCCCGACCGTTACGATACCATCGTCACCAATCCCCCGATCCGCGCCGGAAAAGAAGTCGTCTATCGCTTCTATCGGGAAGCCAAAGACCATCTGCGACCGGCCGGCAAGCTGTACCTCGTCGTCCGCAAGGACCAAGGAGCCGCCTCGACTTACGATTACCTCAAAACCTTGTACCGCCACGTAACCCGCCTATGTCGGGACGCCGGTTACCACGTCTACCAAGCGCACGACTAACTCAAATACCAAGGAGCGTCTTTATGGAAAAAAGCAAAAAAGAATTCAAACTGTTAGGTACCAATCGCCGCGACTACAGCAAAATCAGCGGCACCCTGCCTCTTCCCAATTTGGTCGAAGTGCAGACCGAATCGTACAAATGGCTGATTGAGGCCGGTCTCGACGAAGCGTTGAAGGACGTCTTTCCAATTACCAACTATGCCGACAACCTCGAACTCCAGTATTTGAAATTCCGTTTTGACGAACCCACTTACACCTATCTTGAATGCAAAGAGCGCGACATGACTTACAGCGCCCCCCTGCGCGTCACCCTGAGATTGATTTTCAAAGAAACTTCCGTCATCAACGACGCCGAAGTATTCTTGGGCGATTTCCCGATGATGACCGAAAGCGGCACCTTTATCATTAACGGCGTCGAAAAAGTCATCGTCTCGCAAATCCGCCGTTCGCCGGGCGCTTACCTGTCGGAAACGATGGACAAGACCGGCAAATTGCTATACAAAGCCGACTTGATCCCGATGCGGGGCACCTGGCTTGAATTCGAAAGCGACATCAAAGACGTGCTGACGGTCCGCATCGATCGGCAACGGAAGATGTATTCGACGATTTTCCTCAAGGCCATTGGCCTAGAAGATCCTCAGCAGATTCTCGATCTTTTCGGCGATCGCGAAGCCCTTCGCAATACCTTGGAAAAGGATGCCGACACCAAATCGATTACCGACGGTCTCGTCCAGATCTTCAGCAAGATGAAGCCGGGCGAACCGCGCACCCCCGAAGGCATCGTCAATTTCATTTACCAGAAATTCTTCGATCCGAAACGCTATAACCTCGGCGTGGCCGGACGTTACAAATACGCCAAGAAACTCGGGGTCTACAATCGTCTCGTCGGCATGATTTTGGCCGAAGACCTCGTCGGCGCCAACAAGAAAGTCCGCATCAAAAAGAACACCTTGATGACCAAGGAATTGGTCGATCAACTGCGAGCCGATAATTTCTTCGAAAAAGGCGCTCACGAAGTGACGCTGCCGATTTTCGCCCGGCTCGATCCCCATGACAAGGTCAATATCGTCCACGTCTACAACAACGAGAAAAAAGAACTCGTGTCCCCGATCGTCGGCACTGATTTGAACTTGACCATGAACACGGTCACCATCCCGGACATGGTTGCCACCTTCTCCTGCTTCATGAACCTGATGGACGGCTTCGGCCAAAAAGACGACATCGATCATTTGGGCAATCGCCGCATCCACAGCGTCGGTGAATTGATCCAAAACCGGTTCCGGGTCGGTTTGTCCAAAATGGGCAAATCCATCCGCGAGAAAATGTCGATTTCCGACATCACCAACGTCACCCCGCAAAGCCTCGTCAACATCAAGCCGCTGACTTCGCAAATCAAGGAATTCTTCTCGACCGACCCGCTTTCCCAATTCATGGACCAAACCAATCCCTTGGCTGAATTGACCAACAAGCGGCGCATTTCGGCCCTTGGTTCCGGCGGCATCAAGCGCGACCGGGCCAGTTTCGACGTCCGCGACGTCCACTACTCCCACTACGGCCGCATCTGTCCGATCGAGACCCCTGAAGGCCAAAACATCGGTTTGATCACCAACTTGGCCACTTACGCCAAAGTCAACAACTACGGCTTCATCGAAACGCCGTACCGGCGCGTCGACAAACAAAAAGGCCGCGTCCTTGACGAAACGGTTTATTTGTCGGCCGAACAAGAACGCCCCTTCATCATCGCCCAAGCGACCGACCGCGTCGATGCCGAGGGTTATTTCCTCGACGAAACGGTCATCGCCCGCGCCGACGGCGACAACATCATGGCCGACGTTCACGAAGTCGATTACATCGACGTCTCCCCGAAACAAGTCGTTTCGGTGGCTTCGGCCTGTATCCCCTTCCTCGAAAACGACGACACGACTCGGGCCTTGATGGGCGCCAACATGCAACGGCAAGCCTTGCCGCTGCTCCGTCCTTCGGCTCCGTTCGTCGGCACCGGCATCGAATCGACCATCGCCCGCGACTCCGGGCTGGCCGTCGTCGCCCAAGCGCCGGGAACCGTCAGTTACGTCGACTCCCGCAAAGTCGTGATTGAAGAAGAAAAAGGCCCCCATACCTATCGTCTACAAAAATTCAACCGGTCGAACCAAGGCACCTGTATCAACCAAGTGGCCATCGTCAAGCCGGGCACCCATGTCGAAAAGGGCACCATCATCGCCGATGGACCGGCCATGAACCAAGGCGAATTGGCGCTGGGACAAAACGTCACCATCGCCTTCATGACTTGGAACGGTTATAACTACGAAGACGCCGTCATCATGTCGGAACGGCTCGTCAAGGACGACGTTTACACCTCGATCCACATCGAAGAACATACCCTCGAATGCCGGGCCACCAAACTCGGCAACGAAGAAATCACCCGCGACGTGCCCAACATCAACGAAGACGCCAAGGCCTTCCTTGACGAACGCGGCATCATCGTCCCGGGCGCCGAAGTCAAAGAAAACGACATCCTCGTCGGCAAGGTGACCCCCAAAGGCCAGACCGAACCGACCGCGGAAGAAAAACTACTGCGCGCCATTTTCTCCGAAAAGACCAAGGAAGGCAAGGATTCGTCCTTGCGGGTTCCTCACGGCGGCGCCGGCATCGTGCTCGACGTCAAGGTTTTCTCACGGAAAAAAGGCGACGAACTGCCACCCGGCGTCAATGAAGTCGTCCGCGTTTACATCGTCCAAAAACGGAAAATCTCCGAAGGCGACAAAATGTCGGGACGTCACGGCAACAAAGGCGTCATCTCCCGGATTCTTCCGATCGAAGACATGCCCTTCTTGCCCGATGGCACCCCAGTCGACATCATGCTCAACCCGCTGGGCGTTCCCAGCCGGATGAACATCGGCCAAATCTTGGAAATCCATTTGGGCATGGCCGCCAAAAAACTCGGACTCAAGATTGCCACCCCGGTCTTCGACGGCATTTCCAATGAGGAAATCCTCGACCTGATGAAACAGGCCGGCGTCCCCGAAGACGGCAAGACCATCCTCCACGACGGACGGACCGGCGAAGCCTTCGACGAACGGATTTCGGTTGGGGTCATGTATATGATCAAACTCGTGCACATGGTCGACGACAAACTGCACGCCCGGGCGACGGGACCTTATTCATTGGTAACCCAACAGCCGCTCGGCGGCAAAGCCCAAAACGGCGGACAGCGCTTCGGCGAAATGGAAGTCTGGGCCCTGGAAGCCTATGGCGCCGCCCATACTTTGCAAGAAATTTTAACCATCAAATCCGATGACCGGGTCGGTCGCCGGAAAACCTATGAAGCCATCATCAAGGGCCGCGACATCCCGCGGCCGGGCATCCCCGAATCGTTCAAGGTCTTGACCAAGGAACTCCAATCCCTGGCCATCGACGTCCGGATGTACGATCAGAACAACCAGGAAATCGATATGGAAGCCCTCGCCAAGGAAGCCTTGGCCGAGGAGCGCAAGATCAATTCCTCGATTCGCGCCATGACGAGCGAGACCGTCGTCGACCTCAATGAAAACGCGGTCGTCGACGACAGTTATGAAGATTAACGAGGAGGCCACCCATGTTTGACATCAATCGTATCAGTAAAATCCGCGTCGGGCTCGCCTCGCCGGAATCCATCCGCAGTTGGTCCCACGGCGAAGTCTTAAAGCCGGAAACGATCAACTACCGGAGCCAAAAACCGGAAATGCAAGGTCTTTTCTGCGAAAAGATCTTCGGCCCGAGCAAAGACTACGAGTGCCATTGCGGCAAATACAAAAAGCAACGCTATGCCGGCGTCGTCTGCGAAAAGTGCGGCGTCGAAGTCATGACCAAAGACGTGCGGCGCGAACGGATGGGCCATATCGAATTGGCAACCCCATGCGCCCACATTTGGTACGTCAAAGGCATTCCTTCGCGGATTGCCCTCGTGCTCGACATCAACGCCAAACAACTCGAGGAAATCGTGTATTTGGCCGGTTCGACCCTCATCTGTTTGAACCCTGGCACCTCGAAGATTTTGAAATACCGCCAAGTCATTGACGAAAAGACCGGCCGGGTCGATTTCGTCGCCGTCATCAAGGAATTCATCGACAGCCTCGAAGGCACCTACGAAGGGGCCCGGGCCCAAGAGTTCATCGACAAGCTCGAAAACCGGGCTGAGCCGATCAACTTCGAAGTGGTGACCGATTTCATCAACAAGCACACCGGCGCCGAATTCGGCGAAGGGGCGGAAGCCATCAAGCGCTTATTGAAAGAAGTCGACCTCGACCGCGAAGCCGAGACCATCGATAAAGAATTGAAAGAATGCACGACCCAACGGCGCGTCAAATTGACCAAGCGCTTAGAAATCATCGAATCGTTCCGCCAATCGGGCAACCGTCCCGAATGGATGGTCCTTGACGTATTGCCGGTGATCCCGCCGGATCTCCGCCCGATGCTGCAACTCGACGGTGGCCGGTTCGCCACCAGCGATTTGAACGACTTGTATCGGCGCCTCATCGCCCGGAACCGTCGGCTTAAGAACTTAATCAACATCAAAGCCCCGACCACCATGCTCCGCAACGAAAAGCGGATGCTGCAGGAAGCCGTCGACGCTTTGATCGACAACGGCCGGCGCGGCAAGCCGGTTCTCTCTTCCGGTGGCAGCGGACGCGAACTCAAGTCGCTCAGCAGCGCCCTCAAGGGCAAACAAGGCCGCTTCCGGCAAAACCTCCTCGGCAAACGGGTCGACTACTCGGGCCGGTCGGTCATCGCCGTCGGTCCCGATCTTAAAATGTATGAATGCGGTTTGCCGCGGGAAATGGCCATTCAATTGTTGCGGCCGTTCATTGCCGGTCTTTTGATCGAGCGCGGCTTTGCCACCTCCCATAAGCAAGCCGACAAGAAAGTCGACAATTACGAGGAAATCGTCTTTGACATCCTCGAAGAAATCATCTCCAAGCACCCGGTCTTGCTCAACCGCGCCCCGACGCTGCACCGCCTCGGCATCCAAGCCTTCCAACCGAAATTGGTCGAAGGCCGCGCCATCCGGCTCCATCCGCTCGTGTGCACCGGCTTCAACGCCGACTTCGACGGCGACCAAATGGCCGTCCACGTCCCTCTTTCGAAAGCGGCTCAAGAAGAAGCCCTCAATTTGATGTTGGCCAGCAATAACATCCTGGGGCCGAAAGACGGTCTCCCGATCGCCACCCCGTCCCAAGACATGGTCATCGGCAACTTCTATTTGACCATGGAACAAACCAAAGACGACTTCCTGCGGAAAGCCAAGACCTCGCGCGAACATGGCGACGAGGAACAAGCCGTCGCCTATGAGCTATTCGCCACGTGCGAAGGCAAAGTCTTCCGCGACGTCGACGAAGTGCTGTTGGCCTTCATGACCAAGCAAGTCCACCTCCATAACCGCATCGCCATGCCGGGCAAAGCCCTCCACAAGGACGGTTTCAGCGCGGCCATGAACGACGGCTATTTGCTCACGAGCGTCGGCAAAGTCTTCTTCAATCAGATTTTCCCTTCGGATTTTCCCTACCTCAACAACAAGAACTCGGTGAATTTAAAGACCGATTTGCCGGAGTATTTCGTGGCCAAGGGCACCAATATCCCTGAGGAATTGGCCCGTCGGCGCGTCTTAACGCCCTACGGCAGCAAGGACTTGTCCGAAATCATCAACGAGGTGTTCCATCGTTACGGGACCACCAAGACTTCAGCCATCCTCGACAAGATGAAAGACCAAGGCTTCCGCTACGCGACCCAATCGGGTCTGACCGTGGCCTTAAGCGACATTCTGGTCCTAGAACACAAAAAGGACATCATCCAAAGTGGCGACGATCGCGTGGACGAAATTCAGACTCAATTCGAGGACGGGTTGTTGACCGACGAAGAACGCTACCAAAAAGTGGTGACCGTCTGGAAAGACGACATCCAATCCAAAATCAAGGACGCCGTCGTCAAGATGATGCAGAACACCAACGACAACCCTTTGAATATCATCTTCAATTCGGGCGCTCGCGGCAAAGCCAGCAACTTCCAACAATTGATCGGTTACCGTGGCCTCATGAGCAAGCCGAGCGGCCGGTTCATCGAACTGCCGATCCGGTCCTCGTTCCGTGAAGGCCTCTCGATCGCCGAATTCTTCATCGCCACCCACGGCGCCCGCAAAGTCGGGGCCGACACCGCCTTAAAGACCGCCGACTCCGGGTATCTAACCCGGAAGCTGGTCGACGTCGCCCAAGACGTCATCATCCGCGAGGAAGATTGCCATACCGATCGGGGCAGCAATGTCTTCACGATCATGGATTCTTCGCGCCAAGCCGTCATCACCCCGCTATTCAACCGTTTGGTCGGACGTTTTACCCTCAATCCCGTCTTCGATCCGAAGACCGGCGAAATCATCGTCCCGGCCGACCATTTGATGGATGAACAAGACGCCAGGCGCATCGTCGACGCCGGGGTCACCGACGTCATGATCCGCTCGGTATTCGGCTGCGAATGCCACGACGGCATTTGCCAAAAATGCTACGGCCGCAACTTAGCCACCGGCAAATTGGTGGAGGTCGGCGAAGCCGTTGGCATCATCGCCGCCCAGTCCATCGGCGAACCGGGCACCCAGCTGACGATGCGGACCTTCCACGAAGGCGGCGTCGCCGGACGCAACATCACCGATGGTCTCCCGCGGGTCCAGGAAATTTTTGAAGCTCGGACGCCCAAAGGCGAAGCCGTCATCAGCGGCATCTACGGAAAAGTCGTCTCCATCGATGAAAATAACGGCCGTTTCACCGTTCGCGTCGCTTCTGAAAAAGAAACTCGCGACTACGCCACCGTGTTCGGCGCCCGGCTCCGGGTCGTCGTCGGCGACGAAGTGCACCCCGGCCAAAAGATTTCCGAAGGCGCCATTTACCCGAAAGATTTACTTAAGTACGCCGACGTCAACGCCGTGCAGAAATACATCATCAAAGAAGTCCAAAAAGTCTACCAAGGCAACGGCGCCAACATCGCCGACAAGCATATCGAAGTCATCGTGCGCCAGATGCTCCGCAAACTGGTCGTCATCGACGCCGGGGATACCGATTTGATCCCGGGCACCCGAGTCGACATTAACGTCTTCACCGAAAAGAACGCCGAAGTATTGGCCCAAGGCAAAGTGCCCTCCGTCGCCGTGCCGCGTCTCCTAGGCATCGCTAAATCGGCCCTGGAAACCGAATCGTTCCTCTCGGCCGCTTCCTTCCAGGAAACGACCCGCGTGTTGACCGACGCCGCCATCAAAGGCAAGACCGACGTTCTTCATGGTTTGAAGGAAAACGTCATCACCGGCAAGATGATTCCGGCCGGACGCGGACTAATGTCCGAGGAACAACGGCAGGAATTGACCGCCGATTTCTCGGTCGAGGAGTTCATGCGCAACATTCGCAACAACTACCGCGAAGCCCACGACCAGTGGATGGACCAGTTCGATAACGCGCTGTCGCTGGACGAATAACCAAAGATCTAAAGCGTGGGCAACCACGCTTTTTTTCATAGTCCAAACCTTAATTGTTGTATCATTAAACTATGGTTGAAACCCGAAGAAAAACCCGTGTCCCCTTGGGATGGGCTAACGGCTGGCGCCAATGGCTGGCAGTTTTCGGGTCGTCGATTCTCGTTGCCGTTGGTGCCAACGTTGGCTTGTCGTCAATTCTATTGTCCGTCGGCTTGGCCGCCCTCGTCATCTTGATCATGGGCGGGCGCCGATTTCCGCTGTGGGCCGCCCCTTCGTTCGTGTTTTTGGCCGGCCTCGTCATCTATAGCCGGTCGCTGGAAACGCTTGAAATCGGGACCCCGGCTTGGAATTTCCGCTGGGGCGGTTTGCTTGTCTCGTTGTGGATCAGCGGCCTTTTGTATATCTTATTGGCCACATTGGCCCGGTATATCGGCGTCAAACGGATGCGACGCGTCTTCTCGCCGGTTTTTAGCGGCATCATGATCGTCTTACTGGCGCTTTCGCTTTTGCCGCGGATTTTCACTTTCGCCTATTATGAACCGGTCCTGACCGCCGGCGCCGCCGCTTATAAATATTTGCTGGTAGCCGTCGCCGCCTTCATGGGCTATTTCATCACGACCTCACTCAGTCAAAAAGTCGGGCAGCAGCCCACGAGCGCGATATTGATCGGTCTGGCCGGCGGCTTAGCCATGGCTTTGCTACTGGATGCCGTCGAACTGCTGTGGATTTCCAAATCGCTGGAAGAAACCATGGTGATCGGGCTCATGAACGCCTCGTTCTTCGCCGAGACGGCCGCGACTCCCTTTCATAACCTCGAGGCTTATTTCGGTTTCTGGCAGTATCTCCATTTCGATTGGGAAAGCCTTCTACTGTTCGTGCCTTTGGTATTAGTGACCATTTCCGAGCATATGGCGGCCATGACCCGTTATGCGACGATGAACCCGGAACCGGAAACCAGTCCTCACGCCGACAAAACCATCTTGATCGAAGGAATCACGGTCTTGGTAGGCGGGATGGTTTCCGGCGTACCGCTAACGTTCAACCAAGACACGGTCGCCATCGGGACCCGGTCACCCCAAGCCCGCCCCATCGTTTTGATATTATTGGCGCTATTAACCGTCGGGTTAAGCGCTTATTTGCCGATTACCCGGGCGTTCGATTTGATTCCGCTGCCGGCCATCGGCGGCGTGATGACTGCCTGGGCCGGTTATGAAGCCGTGCGCGGATTCAGCCGCGTGACCGAACGGGTCCATGACGACCTTCATCCCCAAGCGACGGCTTTGGCCATGTTGGTGCTCGGGGGCGGCATGGTGATGACCATCATGGAATTCATCTCGGATTTTCTTGGGACCACGACTTTCCGCATCATGATCGGGACCACGCCGGTCCCCAGTTTCCTTTTAATCGTCTTGTTGGCGTTCGGGTTGAATTTGATTTTCCCGCGCTTGGTTGAATGATCATGAAGAAGCCTCTGCTTTTTATCGTGTTAATGACCGCCATGTCGGGCTGTTCCTCCATAACTTTGTCCTCGTCGGAGGAATCGACCAGCCTCGCGGCGGTTACCCGGCCGACGACATATAGCCTTGATTACCAGACGCTGCGGCAAGCTCAGGGTTACCAATCCGCGACGCCGACCTCCGGGACGGTGCCGATTCTTGTCATCCCGGTGTCTTTCCCCGATTATCCCTGCAGCGCCTTGCCCGGTGGGTGCGCCGAGGTGCGCGCCGATATCGAAACGGCCTTTTTCGGAGAAGCGTCGGATACCGGCTGGGAGTCGGTTCGCTCATTTTATTTGCAATCGAGCTACGGGCAACTGGCATTCGAAGGCGAAGTCAGCGATTGGTACGAAGCTGACGTGTCGGCCATGAGTTTATTGAATCGTTCCGATCGATCGATCGCCAGCGAGGTCATGCGCCCGGCCGTGACGTGGTACCGTGAACAATACCACGACGATTTGACCCGTTTCGACACTGACGGCGACGGTTTCGTCGACGCCATTTATTTCATTTATTCGGTTCCGGCTCACGATCACGACGACCAATTCCTTGACGAAGAGCGGGTCTTTTGGGCCTATACCAGTTTCGATAACGCCGGCCAATCCGACGTGAATCGACCCGGGGTATTCCATTATGGGTGGTCCAGTTACGATTTCATGTACAAAGACGGCTATTACGACCGCGACGAACAAGGACGGCTGCTGCGCGATGAGAACGACGAACCGGTCTTCCATCCTTGGACCGACGGCGACGGGAAGATATTGATCGATGCCCACACCTTCATCCATGAATTCGGCCATTTCTTCGGCTTGGTCGATTATTATTCCTACGACGCCGATAGCGGCGACTGGGGTTCGTGCGGGGCGTTGGACATGATGGATTATAACGTCGGCGACCACGGGGCCTTTTCGAAAGCCCTCCTTGGTTGGATTCATCCTCAAGTCATCAATGGCCCGGCGACGTTCAGCTTGACGCCATCGGTCGAAGCGCCGGACGGGGCCATCGTGCCGCTAAGTTACGACGGGCGTTTGGTGGACGAGTATTTGCTGATTGAATACTACCGGCCGATGGCTTTGAATTATAAGGATTCGGTCCTGCCTTTCGCCGGCTATTATCCGCGGCAGTTCAGCCAAGCCGGCATTAAAATCTACCATGTCGACGCCCGGCCGGGCCGTTTCGTCCAAGTCGGCGGCCGCTGGCGTTTTCAAAACTACGTCGACCGCATCGGGGCGCGAACGACGACCGTCTATTACGGGCTGGCCAATAGTAACAGCGCCGGGAGAAGCGGCGTGCCTTACCATAAATTGATCCATCTTCTCGAACCAAGCGGCCGCAATTCTTTGAAACACGGTTACGTGGCCACCAACCAAGCCCTCTTCCAAGCCGGGCAGGCTTTCGACGAGATTAATTATCCCGATTATCGTTTCCATGACGGAAACTTGTTTCCCTATGCGATATCCATCGACGGACTGACCGATGAAGCGGCGACGATCACCGTCGCCCTGAGGAGCGCTTAGCCATGCGTCGGCGATGGTTCGCGCAAACCGCCTTTGCCTTAACCTTGACCGCCCTGGTGACCGGTTGTTCCTTGGGCGCGGTGGCCTTTTTGCCATATGGTTTCGGGGAAATCGCGTTTGAACAGCGGGAGGTTTCCGCCGAAAACTACTACCGTCCGGCGGCCTATTCCGACGACTATCATGCGATGATGCGAACCCATCCCGTCGCCAGCCAACGCCGGGTACCGCTCTCGAGTTTGGGTTCACAAAAGGTTTTAGTGATCCCGGTCGATTTCGTCGATTATCGATCCGAGAACCTCGACGAAGGCCGCGACGCTAGCCGCCTCATCATCCAAAACGCCTTTTTCGGTCGGCCGGAAACGACCCAATGGGAGTCGGTCGCCAGTTTTTACCATAAATCGAGTTACGGCCAACTGGAAATATCGGGCACGGTCAGCGAATGGTATTCGAGCCCAGAATCCGTCGCCGATTTAATCAGTTCCGGGAGCAAAACCGTGGCCACCGAACGCATCCTGAAGGCGGCCGTCGGCTGGTATAAGAATTCCCACGACGACTTCCTGGATTACGATCAAGACGGGGACGGCTATGTCGACGCCGTCTATTTGGTCTACGCCGCTCCGTATATCGATAACGACTCGGTGTTTTGGGCGTTTACCTCTTTTGACACCGGCCTCGACGGGTCCAATTACATTGGCGACCCGATCGGAAATGCCTATGTGTGGGCCAGTTATCATTTCTTGAACGTCTATCGGCAAAAAGGCGATCCCCATACGTTTATCCATGAATTTGGGCATTTACTTGGGTTAACCGATTATTACAACACCGCCTCGCTTCCGAGCACTTTTCCCGATTTTTCCACGAGCGATTCCATCTATAAAAGATACCAATACACCTATGGCCCGACCGGGAAAGTCGACATGATGGATTATTCGATCGGCGACCATACCGTCTTAAGCAAGATGCTGCTGAATTGGACGCGTCCATATGTGGTGACCGGACCCGGAACGATCAAATTGACACCCTTGGTCGATGCCGGAGAAGCAATCATCATTGCCCCCGAATGGAACGGCAAGGCCTTCGATGAATATTTGGCCATCGAATTCTTTGCCCCGACTCGGCTGAATTACGTCGATTCGGAACGAGCCTATGGTCACGATTCGGCCCGTTTGATGGGTCAATTCGGCCTCAAGGTTTACCATGTCGACGCCCGGGCCAGCTATCACCGGAGCGTCGGCGACGCCTTCTTGGCTTACGAAGACCAAGGCCCGGAACTCGATTTGCCGACCGACGTGTACGCTTCGGGCGCCTATTATAGGCAAATCGCCCATACGAACACCTATGCGACGACCGCTAACGGCAATTTGATCTACCGCCTGCTTGAAAAAGGCGGAGCCACCACGTTCTTGACCGGGGCCATGGCCACCAACGACGTCTTGTGGTACGAAGGCGACTCTTTTGGCTTGTCTTCCTTCGGCGATTTCACCTTTAACGACGGAACCCCGCTCCCGTGGGCCTTTACCGTCACCGCCTTGAATCGCTACGAGGCCGCGCTTTCGTTCGTGGCGATTTGACAAATTATTATTGCAAACAAAAGCCTCTATCGCTATACTTACTAAGGACAAAAATCTCCACGCGGTGACCGGCGACGGTCATTTTAAAAAGATGGAGATTGATACACCGGGTATTGTGTACCGTTATGCACAAAGAAGCTAAGGAGTGAATTTATGCCCACCATCAATCAGTTAGTCCGCTCGGGACGCACCAAATCCGAATTCAAGACCAAGTCGCCGGCGCTCGGAAAGCGCTGGAACTCGCTCAAGAAACGCGCCAGTAGCCAAAATTCGGCCCAAAAGCGCGGCGTCTGCACCCGGGTCGGCACCATGACCCCGAAGAAACCGAACTCCGCCCTCCGGAAGTACGCCCGTGTCCGTTTGTCGAACGGATACGAAGTCACCGCCTACATCGGCGGGGAAGGCCACAACTTGCAAGAACACTCGACCGTCATCATCCGCGGCGGCCGCGTCAAGGACTTGCCGGGTGTCCGCTACCACATCATCCGCGGAACCCTCGACTGCGCCGGCATTGAAAAACGGCGTCAAGGTCGCAGCCAATACGGCACCAAGAAGCCAAAAGGCAACGAATAACCAAAGGAGACCAACACCATGCCACGCAAAGGACAAGTCAGCAAGCGCGACGTTTTACCCGATCCGCTTTACAATTCGAAACTGGTTACCCGCTTAATCAACAAGATCATGCTTGGTGGTAAACGGGGCACCGCCCAAACGATTCTTTACACCGCCTTTCGGAAGATCGAAGAGAAATCCGGCACCCCGGCCATGGACGTTTTCGCCACGGCCATCAACAACATCATGCCGGAAGTCGAGCTCAAAGGCCGCCGCGTCGGCGCCTCGAACCTCCAAGTCCCGGTCGAAGTCAGCGCCGAACGCAAGATCACGCTCGGGCTCCGTTGGTTGGTCAGCTATGCCCGCCTCCGCAACGAAAAGACCATGGAAGACAAACTCGCCAACGAAATCATCGACGCCGCCAACAAGACCGGCGCCTCCGTCAAAAAACGGGAAGATACGCACAAGATGGCCGAAGCCAACAAGGCTTATGCCCATTACCGGTGGTAAGAGCGACCCTTTATGCCTCGCGATTATGATCTAGCCCATACAAGAAACATTGGCGTCATGGCCCACATCGACGCCGGCAAGACGACGACGACCGAACGGATCCTGTACTATACCGGCAGGATTTACAAAACGGGCGAAGTCCATGAAGGCACGGCGACGATGGATTGGATGATCCAAGAACAGGAACGCGGCATCACGATTACCAGTGCGGCCACGACTGCTTTTTGGAATGGCCACCGCATCAATATCATCGACACGCCCGGGCACGTCGACTTCACGGTCGAAGTCGAACGCTCCTTGCGGGTCCTCGACGGAGCCATTACCGTTCTCGACGGTAAAAACGGGGTTGAACCCCAAACGGAAACCGTCTGGCGCCAAGGCAGCAAATACGGGGTCCCGCGCATCGTGTTCGTCAATAAGCTCGACGCGATCGGCGCCGATTTCGACATGTGCGTGGAAACGCTCCATTCCCGCTTGGCGGCCAACGCCGCCCCGGTGCAATACCCGGTCGGGACCGAAAGCCATTTCAACGGCATCATCGACATCATCGAACAAGTCCAATACAACTATTCGGCCAATCGCGACGAACGGCCAACCCCGAATCCGATCGATCCGGCCTATCGCGACAAAGTCGCCGCCTTGCGCCAAAGCCTGATTGAAAACATCGCCCACTACGACGACGATTTCATGATGAAGGTGCTCGAAGGCGAAGAACCGACCGTCGCCGAAATCAAAAATTTAATCCGCAAGGCCGTTTTGACCGGAGAATTCTTCCCGGTCCTATGCGGTTCCGCCTATAAGAATAAGGGCGTGCAATTGTTGCTTGACGCCGTCATCGACTATTTGCCGAGCCCGAACGAAATTCCCCACGCCAAAGGCACCAAGCCCGACGGCTCGCTCGTGGAAGTGATTCCCGACGACAACGCTCCCGTCGCCGCTTTGGCTTTTAAAATCGCCGCCGACCCATTCATCGGCCGGCTGGCTTACGTCCGCGTCTATACCGGCACCTTGAAATCGGGTTCCTATGTCATGAACACGACCAAAGGCGTCAAGGAACGCATCGGACGCCTCGTCTTGATGCACGCCAACCATCGCCAAGAAGTCGATGAGCTCCACGCGGGCGACATCGGCGCCGTCGTCGGCTTCAAATCGACGACCACCGGCGACACCATCACCGACGAAAAGAACCAGATTCTGCTTGAGAAAATGGAATTCCCGACCCCAGTCATCGAACAGGCGGTCGAACCGAAAACCAAAAACGATCAAGAGAAGATGACCGTTGCCTTGATGAAGTTGGCCGAGGAAGACCCGACCTTCAAAGTCCATACCAATCCCGAAACCGGCCAGACGATCATCGCCGGCGTCGGCGAGCTGCATCTCGACATCATCGTCGATCGGATGCGGCGCGAATACAACGTCCAAGTCAACGTCGGCGCCCCGCAAGTCGGCTATCGCGAAACGATCAAAGCCAGCGGCGAGTGCGAAGGCAAATACATCCGTCAAAGCGGCGGACGCGGCCAATACGGCCATGTCTGGCTCCGGTTCGAACCCAATCCCAACAAGGGCTTCGAATTCGTCGACGCGGTGGTCGGCGGGGTCGTCCCGCGCGAATACATCAAACCGACGATGGAAGGCCTGAGGGAGGCGCTTGAACGCGGGCTCGTGGCCGGTTATCCGGTCATCGACCTCAAGGCGACGCTTTTCGACGGCAGCTATCACGAAGTCGACTCCTCGGAAGCGGCTTACCGCATCGCGGCCAGCTTGGCTCTCCGGGAAGCGGCCCGCAAATGCGACCCGACCATCCTCGAACCGATCATGAAGATCGAAGTGACGGTCCCCGACCAATACTACGGCGACGTCATCGGCGACTTGTCGCGGCGGCGCGGCCAAATGACCGGCGAATCGCAACGCGGCAACGCCAAAGTAATCGACGCGGACGTCCCCCTCTCGGAAATGTTCGGCTATGTGACCGACCTGCGTTCCATTACCCAAGGACGCGGAAACTACACGATGCAGTTTGGGTACTACGGCGAAGCGCCCCGATACGTCGCCGACGAGATTATCAAGAAATCGGGAATATCCAATCGGTAGTTAGTCAATACTTGTATTGATTTAAAACTATATTTGCTATAATATGAACGTTGAATCAACAGGAGGAAAAATCTAAAATGGCAAAAGAAAAATTTGATCGAAGCAAGGTTCATGTCAATATCGGCACCATTGGTCACGTTGACCACGGCAAGACGACTTTAACCGCGGCGATCACCAAGGTTTTGGCCAAAACCGTCGGCGGGACCATCGTCAAAGCTTATGACGAAATCGACTCGTCACCAGAAGAAAAGGCTCGCGGCATCACGATTAACACCGCGCACATCGAATACCAAACCAAAGCTCGTCACTATGCTCACGTTGACTGCCCAGGGCACGCCGACTATGTCAAGAACATGATCACCGGCGCCGCGCAAATGGATGGCGCCATCCTGGTCGTCGCCGCCAATGACGGCGTCATGGCTCAAACTCGCGAACACATCTTATTGGCGCGCCAAGTCGGCGTTCCTTACATCGTCGTCTTCTTGAACAAAGTCGACGCCGTCGATGACCCGGAATTGGTCGACATCGTCGAAATGGACATCCGCGAAACCTTATCCAAATTCAATTTCCCCGGCGATGAGATCCCGGTTATCCGCGGTTCGGCCCGCGATGCCCTCGAAGGCAAACCCGGCGCCGACAAATGCATCATCGAATTGATGGAAGCCGTCGACAGCTACATCCCGAACCCGGTCCGCGACAACGACAAACCGTTATTGCTCGCGATTGAAGACGTCTTGACGATCACCGGACGCGGCACCGTCGTCACCGGCCGTGTCGAACGCGGCACCTTGAAACTCAACGACGAAGTCGAAATCATCGGTATCCGGCCGACCATCAAATCGATCGTCACCGGCATCGAAATGTTCCGCAAGCTCTTGGACTTTGCCCAATCGGGCGATAACGTCGGCGTTTTGCTGCGCGGCGTCAACCGCGAACAAGTCGAACGCGGCCAAGTCTTAGCCAAAACCGGATCGGTTACCCCGCACACCAAGTTCACGGCGACCGTCTACGTCTTGACTAAGGAAGAAGGCGGACGTCACACCTCGTTCTTGAGCAACTATCGTCCCCAATTCTATTTCCGAACCACCGATATCACCGGCGTCATCACCCTTCCCGACAACGTGAAGATGGTCATGCCGGGTGACCAAGTCACTTTCACCGTCGAATTGATTCACCCGATCGCGGTCGAAAAGGGCACGAAGTTCTCCATCCGTGAAGGTGGCCGCACCGTCGGCGCCGGCACCGTCGTCGAGATCTTGAAGTAACGATCATCCGACTAAGAAGGCCTAGTTAACTAGGCCTTTTTTCTTATAAAGAAAATCTTTTGATTGCTTTTGAAAGCACTCTCATCAATAATATTAATTGGTTTATAAATAATATTTATATATGAATATCGCACCAGCAAATTTGGCTAAACGTTCCGGCGCCGCGATCCTTGATTTTTTATTGGCGGTCGTGGTCTGGCTCGCCCTCATCACATATGCCGTCAGCCCGATCTATAATCAGGCCTTCGGCACCCGGGCGATCCAAGACGACTACATCGCCATTCAATTGGCCAGCCATCTTTACGCCGAGGATCCCGATACCGAAGTCATCACCTATCGCACCGACGAGGATATTCCCGAGGCCGTCTACGCCTATTATTCCGAGTTCAAAGTCGGCAAGACCTATGTCGACGAGACGACGCCTTTCGACTTTACCAACGAATGGTACAACGCCAACGTTTTGAACATCGGGACCACCGACGAATCGATCACAGTCTATTTCGAATATGACCTCGACGAATTCGACCAACCCGATCCGACGCTGCGCGGGGTCCCCAAAGACGATGCCACCGAAGCCGAATTGGGCACGTTCTATCAAGCCGCCTACCAATCGGCCCAATTGGATTTGTCCGATTACGGCCCGTATGCGGAACTGGCCGCCCAAATCAGTTCCTATTCACTGCAAATCCTTTCCATTTCCGGATCGGTGGCCGTGTTGATTTTTTATCTGGCGCTGCCCCTTATCTTCAAAAACGGTCAAACCTTGTCCAAAAAGCTGTTCAATCTTGGCGTCGTCAGCAAAAATGGCTACAAATTGAAAACGTGGCAATTGCTGGTCCGCTTCGTCGTATTCGCGGCGGAAATCGTCTTGTCGATATATACCATCATGGGGGCGTTCCTGATCAGTTACACTTTGATGATTTTCACCAAGGGCAACCGCTCGGCCCACGATTTCATCGCTCAAACGACGGTCATCAATTTGAAAGAATCGTTGATTTTCGCCGATGCCGAAGAAGCATCCGCCTATGAAAAGAAGCTGGCTGACGAAGAAGCCTATCAAACCGCCAAGCGCCAGGCCTATCAAGACATGACCCCGGCCTTGAAGGACGAACCCGAGCCGCTACCAAGCGATAACCACGAGGACAAAGCCGACTCATAAGAAGCGATTTGCAACCGGGCGCCCATACCTGAGGCGGGCGGTTGTGATAGATTATAATTACCAATGACACTTTCGGAGGAACAAGCATGGAAGTAAAACTGGAAAAGCTATCGAAGGTCTTCGTAGGCAAAAAGGGTGATGAAACCCGAGCCGTCGACCAAATGTCGATCACGATCCCGGATGGCAAATTAGTCGGACTTTTAGGTCCTTCGGGCTGCGGCAAATCGACGACGCTGTATTTGATCGCCGGCTTGCACAAACCGACCGAAGGATCGATCTACTTCGGCGAATCCGAGGTCACCAACGTCCCGCCCGAGAAGCGCGGCATCGGCCTCGTGTTCCAAAACTATGCCCTTTACCCGCATTTCACCGTTCGGGGAAACATTCTTTTCCCGCTTGAAAACGTGCGCGATTATGTCGATCCGGAAACCGGCAAGACGCGGCGCTATACCAAAGCCGAGATGAACGCCATCGCCGAAAGCATGGCCGAACTCGTCGACATCAAGCCGTATCTTGAACGGAAACCGAAACAGCTGTCGGGCGGCCAACAGCAACGGGTGGCCATCGCCCGCGCCTTGGCTAAACGGCCCCGGGTCCTCTTGCTTGACGAACCGCTCAGCAACCTCGACGCCCGCCTCCGGCTCCAAACCCGCGAAGAGATCAAACGCATCCAACGGGAAACCGGCATCACCACCATCTTCGTCACCCACGACCAAGAAGAAGCGATGTCGATTTCCGATTTCATCGTCGTCATGGACAAAGGCGTGGTTCAGCAAGTCGACGAACCCCAAAAGGTCTATAACGAACCGATCAACATGTTCGTGGCTAAATTCCTCGGCTCGCCGGCCATCAATATCGTCGAAGGGGAACTGAAAGACGGCAAGCTCCTATTGGACGGCAAACTGTTTGACAAGGGTTATGACGCCAAAGGCGATCTGGCCCTCGACGGGCAAGAAGTCCACGGCTTGTTGGCCGCATCGGGCTATACGGCCTCGTTCGAAGATTATTACCTGGCCTTGCACCAAACCCAAACCCGCGAAGAAAACGGGGCTTCGGTCACCGTGCCCTTCGAATTGACGGTTCCAAACGTCTTGGCTCACGCCCGGACCAAAGGCTTTAAAGACGACGAGAAGAAATTCACCGCCGCCTTGATCAAGATGAAGACGTCCTTGAAGAAGAACCGCAAGGTCTTCATCGGCATCCGGCCCGAAGCCTTCAGCATCGACGAAGCGGCTTCCGCCAAATTCGCCGTCAACGTCGAATACATCGAACACATTGGACGCGACATTTCCCTGGTCGGCAAAGCCGTCGGCCCGAATACCAAGATGCGCGTCATCATTCCGAGCGAACTGTCAGAAAAAGTATCCCCCGGCATCATGAAACTATCGGCCAAGCGGTTCTACGTTTTTGAAACCGATGGCGCGAGGATCAAATAATGTTAGAAGGCAAGCGCGACGGTTGGAAGGCATTCATCGCCTTGGCTCCGGCCATGGTGGTTTTGTTCCTTTTCATCTTTTTCCCAATCGTCAATACGTTCCTTCTGTCCTTCATGGACAACTTTGCTTGGTGGCCTGGCGCCGGGCTGTGGCTATTCGGCAATACCTTTGACGCATTCCCCTCGTTAGGCAATTACCTTTCGGTGCTCGCCGACCCGATCTTCCTGGACGCGGTTTTGAACACGGCCATCCTCGTGGTCGTCAGCGTCCCGCTCACGATCGTGGTCTCGCTCCTATTGGCGGTTGCCCTTCACAACGTCAAATTCCTCAAAGGCTTGTACCAAACGATTTTCTTCCTGCCCTACGTGACGAACTCCATCGCCCTCGGCATGGTGTTCAACGTCATGTTTTCGAAATACGATAGCGGCCTCATGAATCAGCTCCTGTCTTGGTTTGGCCTCACGGCCCAAAACTGGGTCGGCGCCGACGGGGCCACCAAGTTCAACATGGCCGTGGTCCTGGTCACTTCCTCGTTATGGAACGGACTGGCCTTCAAAGTGTTGGTGTTCATGGCTGGGCTCGCCAGCATCGACAAGCAATACTATGACGCGGCCCGCATCGACGGCTCCTCCAAGGCCCGCATCTTCGCCAAGATCACGGTGCCGCTCCTGTCCCCGCAAATCTTCTACATCACGATCACCTCGTTCATCGGGGCCTTCAAGATGTATACCTCGGTCATCTCGATATTCGGGGCCGGCCCCTTTAACTTCGGCGGCAGCGACGGCAACACCTGGATCACCATCGTCGGTTACGTTTACAAAGTCATGCGCACCGACACCGGCAAAGCCGCGGCCGGGAGCATCTTGCTGCTTTTAATCATCTTAGTGATCACCGGTATCCAATTCTTGGCTTCCAAGAAGCGGATCCACTATTAGGAAGGAGGCGAGATTATGGCAATCGACCGCGAATTATACTTCGCCGACGCCAACGCGATGCGGCGCTACAAGGTCGCCCGTTTCTTCAGCAATTTCCTGATGTACGGCTTTTTGACCTTGCTGGCCCTCTTCATTTTGATTCCGTTCTATTGGATGATCATTACCTCGCTCAAGAGCAACGCCACCTTGGAAGCCGAACGGATTTCCGGCGTCTTGAATTTCTTCCCGAGCGACGTCACTTTCGCCAACTTCGTGATCGTCTTCGGCCGCTCGGCCCAAGTCAATTTCGGGCGTTATTACTTGAATACCATCATCGTGGCTTTGGCCACGACCTCGATTTCGGTGGTGACCACCGTCCTGGCGGCATTTGCCTTTGCCCGATTGAACTTCAAGGGCAAGGAAGCCTTGTTCACGCTTCTATTGGCCACCATGATGATCCCGGGCGAAATGATGGTCATCACCAACTATCAAACCATTTCCGTCTTCCAATGGCGCGATACCTTCATGGCCTTGATTTTCCCCTTCTCGGTCAGCGTCTTCTATACCTTCTATTTGCGGCAGACGTTCCAACAGATTCCCAACGAGTTGTACTTGGCCAGCAAGGTCGACGGCTACGGGGATTTCGCTTACCTTTGGAAAGTCATGATTCCGATTGCCCTGCCTTCGATCGTCACCGTCATCATCCTGCAGATCATGGGTTCCTGGAATGCCTATATTTGGCCTGATCTTGTCACCGAAAGTGAAAGCATGCGCCTCGTCGCCAATGGGTTGATGCGTCTATTCCAGTCAGCTGAGTATGCAATGTGGAATAATATTAAACTCGCCGCATCAGTTGTTGTTACCACGCCGCTATTGGCTTTCTTCCTCATTTTCAAGAAGTACATCATGCGCGGCGTCTCGCGGAGCGGCATCAAAGGCTAAGTATGTCATTGCACCCATAGGGTGTATAATAAAAAAAGACAAGAAACAAAGGAGATATCAAATGAAAAAGTTATTCAAATACGGAATGACCGGCATCGCTGCCGCTGTCGCCGTCGTCTTGGCGGCCGGCTGCAGCAACGTGGCCACGTATGAAGTGCAACTTCCAACCGAAGCCGCGGCTTTGACCCTTGCTCAGCTGGAAGAAAATTATTCGGCGGAAGAACCGCTTGAAATCGACTTTTGGACCGGATTCGGCGGCGCGGTCACCTCGACGGGCATCCTTCCGGCCATCGAACAATTCGAGACCGAATATCCGTTCATTAAGGTGAACCACACCTCCAAAGGCGGCTACGACAACTTGCTGAAAGCCATCAACTTGTCGATTACCTCGAACTCCTATCCGCAAGTAGCCGTCGGTTACCCGGATCACTTCGCGAGCTATATCCGCTCCTCGATCCAATACGCCCTCGACCCCTTCATCGAATCGACTGATCCCGACATCGGGGTTGACATCGACGATTACGTGGCCGACTACATGGTCGAAAACCGTTCCTTCCAATTCAAGGACGAGGAAAAGACCGATCCCTACACCCTCGGCTTGCCATTCAACAAATCGACCGAAGTCATGGTCGTCAACCAAACCTTCATGGATTGGATCAACACCAAAGACGATCGGATCGTGATCCCGACCACATGGGACGAAGTCCGTACCGTCGGCCTATACATTTTAGCCACGATGGGCCGCATCGGCGCCTATGGCCATAAGATTGACGAAAACGGCGACGTCAACGACAACGCCGGCAAACTTGGACATCCGCGGCTTTTATTGGATTTCACCAACGTCACGTCCGATGAATTCCGACCCTTCTCCTATGACTCCACCAGCAACCTATTCATCACGATGGTGCGTCAATGGGGCGGCCAATACACCAAGATGGGCGAAAACATCACCAAAGGCTACCTCCAATACAACACCCAATCGACCTTGGACATGCTCGACTTCTTCCGGGAACTCCACGATGACCAAATCTTCGCGATCCCGACTTCCTTCGGCGAAGCCAGCTATAACTCGGTCCCGTTCGTCTCCCTTAAGTCGGTGATGACGGTTTCCTCCTCGGCCGGCGTTTACAACAACGTGCCGGTCGGCGATGCCTTTAAAGTGTCGATTCAACCGGTCATCGGCAAAGACGCCGATCACAAGTACGTCATTTCCCAAGGCACCAACTTGGCCATGTTCAAGAACCGCGACGAAGAAAAGGTTTTGGCTTCATGGCTCTTCGTCCGTTACCTGACGACGACCGCCAATGCCGAATTCGCCTTGAACACCGGTTATTACCCGGTGACTGAAACCGGTTTGAACAGCACCTTCTATCAAAACTACATTTCGACCACGGGCGACAGCGAGTACAACATGAGCAAGATCAACGCCGCCAAGGTCAACGCCGACGTGTACGGCGCCTCCGCCAACAATTGGCACAAATTCGTCGACCCGGGTTTCGTCGGCAGTTCCGACATCCGGGAACAAATCGGCACCATCTTCCCGATGCTTTTCTACGGCAAAGACGGCGTCGCCATGACTTCTCAAGAAATCATCGATTACAGCTATACCTCCTTATCACGCTACATCGAACCAGCGGAATAGCGGAGCGTTTATGAGATTTCGACACTTTCTGATTCCCCTTTTGGCGCTCGTGGCCACGGTCCTCTCTGGATGCGGTTCTTCCTCGGAACCGGTGTCTTTGACGCCGGACGATTTGAACACCGATGAGACCGACGCCTTGGCGTTCGTCGGAGATTACGTCGGCAAGGACTTTCTCACCGACGGGATCGGCGTCGCCACCCTGCGTTCGTCGACCGACGGCGACACGGCCCGATTCAACGTCGGGAATACCAACGTTCCGGTTCGGTTCTTGGGCATCAACACCCCGGAATCCACCGGCAAAATCCAACCGTGGGGCAAAGCCGCCAGCGCCTTTACCAAACAGAAACTGGAAACGGCCACCGGCATCATCTTGATCAACGACCGCGACTTGTTCGGGGTCACCGACAGTTCCGGCGGCCGCTATTTGGGCTTCGTCTGGTATCAACCGGCCGTGGATGCCCCCTATCGGCTTTTGAACCTCGAACTGGTCGAGCAAGCCTATACGGAAAACCTCCTCTTCGACCAATCGACCATCTGCGATTACTTTGACGCTTTCTCCCGGGCCGGCGCCCATGCCTCGGCCACCGGCGCCCGCATTTACGGCGAAGACGATCCGACCTTCGACTATACCGACCAGGTCTATGACATCTCGATTCGCTTTGCTCGGGCCGCCTATGGCGAAACGGTGCAGCTGCAAGATCGCGAAGGCAACCTTGTTTTCGATGAAAACGAAGACCCGATCATGATCTCGCTTTACGATTCGACCAAGATCCGGGTTCGGGCGATGTTTTTGGGCTCGATCGGCAACAACATGGTGATCCGCGACGTCTACAATCCGAATGAATCCGGGCACTACGCCACCGTCTTCGTATTCACGCAGTACCGCGGTGTTCCGCTATCGACCAAAGCCGGCGACATCATCGAATTCTACTGCAAAGTGACGGTGTTCAACGACAACATCCAGTTCACCGATCCGGAGTTGACCACCTACTCGATGAAGTACCCCTTCGTCAAACTGGCAGCTGGAGACGCTGAGAATTTTTCCGAACTGATCGCTACCTACGGCATCGAACCGGAAGCGGCCACGGCCGCCCCGCTCGATTTCACCGAGTTGGCAGTCGCCGACCGGACCGAATTTGCCCCTTATAACGGGTTTTATGTCACCGCCAACGTCACCATCCGCCAAGTCACCTTCGAAGAAGAAGACGATCCCAGTTACACCTACGGGGATTACTGGCGCAAAGACGGCAGCGACAACATGACCATCTATGCCTATTTCTATGGAACCGACATCTCCTTCAATCTGCGGATTGACGGAGGGCTCTTCCCATACGTCGACTACGATTGGTTTGAACTCGGCGCGAGTTATGAAGTCAGCGGTTACATCGCCCAGTTTTACGAAAATTACCAATTGCAATTATTAAATGGTGTGGCCATCACCGCTTTGGCCTAGGGAAAGGAGACGATTCTATGTACAACAAGATTAAAATCGCCACGCTGGGACTCGGTCTATTGCTTTCGGTCTTTGCCATGGGAAGCTGCGGCACCGACCCGGATACGGTCTTATTGGAACAGGCGTTGGCGACCCCGACTTTGGCCATTAAGAGCAACGGCCAATCGCTGGAAGTTTACGAAGGCGAAACCGAAGAAATCGATGGGGCTTTGTTCCTATTGAGGGAAGCCAAAATCTTTGACGAAGAAACCGAAATCGAACACACGATCCCGATCGCCTGGGAAGTCAAAGAAGGGACTGAAGACTACTGGAGCCCCTTCCGGGAAAAAACCTCGATTCCCAATCTCGTCGACAATACCAACGTTTACTTAGCCAACCCGATTCGCCCCAGCTACGGCGAAGATAACGTCGAGACGGCTTTGATCGCCACGGCGACCTTGAATGACAAGTCGGTTTCCAAGGAATTCCCAATCACGCTTCTTTCGGAAACGGTCGACCTATCGGAAGTCCCGCTGCTCCCACTAGATACGGTGACCCCGCCGGCCGAAGGCCCTCGGGATGCCTATGGTTCCTTCATCGTCCGGATGCGCGGTTATCTGACCCGCAACATGCTGGACTGGGACTCGGCCTACATCCATAACGGCACCACCGGCATCAACCTCTATAAACTGTCGCTATCCCCCGACCTCCTAGCCGTCATCACCGTCGGCGATTACCTGGAAGTCATGGGTTCGTTCGCTTTGTATGCCGGCATGCGGCAATTATCGTACATTACCCGCGTGACCCCGGCCCCGATCGATGAAAACGCCGTCGAACCGGTAGCCACCGTCATCGAGGAAGCCGACTGGGCCGGCCTCGTCAGCGGACGCGATGGATCCTTGGCGCATATCGAAGGCTTGACCTACGATGCCGCCGCCAGCGGCGAAGTGACCTTGGGCGGCCACGCCACCCTCTTCATGAAGCTGGGCGACGTCAGCGTCAAAGTCTATTTGAACTACCATAACGATTTGGCCGGCACCACCACGCGCCGCCAAGTCATTCTCGACACGCTTCAAGGTGCCGTCGACGGCGCTACGGTCACCTTCGAAGGCGTCCTTGGCTGGTACAACGGGCCGCAACTGCTCCCGATTCCGGTTGAAGACGTCACGCTCGTGGCCGCGGTATAATCCGCATTCCGAATCCGACAAGCCCGTCAAATGACGGGCTTTTCTTTTATAATGCGTGGTTAGTCCTTGCCACTGGCCCCATATTGTTGTAAACTAATCGGCGCGTGGACCATTAGCTCAGTTGGTAGAGCAGCTGACTCTTAATCAGCGGGTCGAAGGTTCGAGTCCTTCATGGTTCACCATTCGGTTAACTGCCTCCCCTTGGGGGAGGTTTTTCTTTACGTATTGTAATAAGGCTTAGTGATGCTATGATTATGATTAGAATGAATAAACCCTCACTGAAGACGATTTTAAAAATTTACGGTGGCATCAAAGCCAGCAAAGCCAAGTATTTGATGGCGGAGACGCTCTCGCGCGAAATCGGCCTCTTGCCGGAAACGATCCAAGAGGCGGCCGCCTATTTCAACCCAATCGCCACCATGGATTATTCCTTCGATTTGAAAGAATTGCTGCCCGATCTCGAAGCTTACCTAAAAGCTTCCGGCAAAGGCGCCTATGAAAAGAAAAGCGGCGAATTGAATAAAAAGCCGCTTCCATACAACAACGTCGTCGAATTCGTCTATGACAAGATGACCTTCGACGGCATCGTCGACAAATCGCAAGTCTTGTCCGACCCCGACTTGCGGATGATCAAGCGCATCGCCCTTGAAGAACTGCGGCAGCGCCGTTTGGCCCGCAAGAAAAAATAAGCCTTAACGAAGGCTTGTCGACGCAATCTATGATTGAGAATGCCATTAGTATTAGTTATACTAATGAAGGTTTTATGGAGGAACATATGAGTATCAAAAAAACATTCTTATCGGTCGACGGCAACAACGCCGCCGCCTTGATGAGTTACAACTTCACGGAAGTGGCCGGCATCTATCCGATCACGCCTTCGACCTCGATGGCGGAGCTCGTCGACGTCTATGCTTCCCAGAAGAAATTGAATTATTTCGGGGCTAAGGTCAAGGTCGTCGAGATGCAATCCGAAGGCGGGGCCGCCGGCGCCGTCCACGGGGCGCTTCAAGCCGGTTCGTTTGCCACCTCGTACACGGCCAGCCAAGGCTTGCTGTTGATGATTCCCAACATTTACAAATGGGTCGGCGAACTGCTCCCGGCCGTCTTGCACGTGGCTGCCCGCGCCATCGCCACCCGGGCGCTGTCCATCTTTGGCGATCACCAGGACATTTACGCCGTGCGGCAAACCGGCATTACCATGATGTGTTCCCACTCGGTTCAGGAAGTGGCCGACTTGGCGCCAATCGCCCACTTGTTGGCGATGGACGCCGAAACCCCGGTCCTCCATTTCTTCGATGGCTTCCGGACCTCGTCGGAAATCCAAAACGTCGAATTCGTCGACGACCAGGAATGGAAGGCATTGCTCCCGCTTGAGAAGATCAAGAAGTTCCGGGAACGGGCCCTCAATCCCCACGGGCACGCGGTCACCCGCGGCGGCGCTGAAAACGGCGACATCTACTTCCAAGCCCGCGAAGCCCAAAACCGCCATTATGAAGCCGTGATCGGCTATGCCGAAAAGTACTTTAAGGAAGCGACGCGCCTGACCGGGCGCCCCTACGCCCCCTTCACCTATAAAGGCGCTCCCGACGCCGAATACGTCATCGTCGCCATGGGTTCGGTCACCGAAGCCATCGGCGAAGTCGTCGAAGCATTGACCGCCCAAGGCCGCAAAGTCGGCCTCGTCAAAGTCCACTTGTACCGACCCTTCTCCGCCAAGCACTTAGCATCGGTCCTCCCGGCCTCGGTCAAACGGATGGCCGTCCTCGACCGCACCAAGGAACAAGGGGCGACTGGGGAACCGCTTTATGTCGACGTGGTCACCGCCCTAGAACAAACCGGACGGAAGATTGAAGTTTTCGGCGGCCGTTACGGCTTATCGAGCAAGGACACCCAGCCGAAACACCTGAAGGTCATTTACGACTTTTTGTCGGACAAGCCTTTCCACAACTTCACCATTTCGATCACCGACGACGTAACCCATCGGTCATTGCCGGCCGACGAATCGTTCCACGTCAAGGAAGAATACCGTTCCTGCCTCTTCTACGGCATGGGCAGCGACGGCACCGTCAGCGCCAACAAATCGTCGATCAAGATCATCGGGGACGCGACCGGACAATACGCCCAAGCCTATTTCGCCTATGACTCGCGGAAAGCCGGCGGGGTTACCATGAGCCACCTGCGCTTCGGCAAAAAACCGATCCACAGCACCTATTACATCGACGAAGCCCAGTTCTTATCGTGTTCCTTGGACAGTTACCTTTATAAGTTCGACATGCTCCGGCATTTGAAGCATAACGGCACTTTCCTTTTGAACACCAATCTCGACGACGAGACCCTGGTCAAACTATTGCCCAACCGCATCAAATACCAATTGGCGAGCAAGAAGGCCCGTTTCTTCGTGATCGACGCCAACAAGATCGCCGGCGAAATCGGCATGGGCCGCCATACCAATACGACGCTTCAAGCCAGTTTCTTCTACCTGAACCAAGACATCATGCCCTACGAAGAAGCCCAGGAATGGATGAAGAAGCTCGCCAAGAAAGCCTATATGCGCAAAGGCATGGACGTGGTCGAAAAGAACTACAAGGCCATCGACGCCGGAGCCGAAGGGCTCCGCGAGATCAAAGTCGATCCCGAATGGATCAAACTGCCGCCGCTATTCGCCCGGAAAGACACCGGCGATGAATATTGGGACACCTTCGTGGCCCCGATGACGGCTCTCGAAGGCGACGATCTTCCGGTCAGCAAGTTCCTTGACTATGAACTGCTCGACGGGACGATGCAAAACAACATCACCTTCAAAGAACAACGCGAAATCGCCGACAAAGTCCCGGTCTGGCACAAGGAAAACTGCATTCAATGCAATCAATGCGCGTTCGTGTGCCCGCACGCGACCATCCGCGCTTTCCTTTTGACCGATCAAGAGATTGCCGACGGTCCCGACCAAGTCCGGGACGGGGAAGTGCTCGACGCCTTCGGCCCCGCCGCCGTCAAAGGCTTGAAATACCGCATCCAAGTCAGTCCTAAGAATTGCGTCGGCTGCTCGATTTGCGTCGTGCAATGCCCCGGCAAGGGACCTGGCAAACGGGCTCTGGAAATGGTCGACGCCAAGTCGCAATTCGACCAAGAACCGGCCGCCCAATACTTATATAAAAACATCGAATACAAAGGCGACATTTTCCCGCTGACGACCGTCAAGGGAGCCGGCTTCCTCACGCCTTACATGGAAGTGAGCGGCGCTTGCGCCGGCTGCGGCGAAACGCCATATTACCGTTTGGCCACGCAATTGTTCGGCCGTGACATGTTGGTGGCCAACGCCACCGGCTGTTCCTCGATTTATTCGGGTTCGACCCCGCTGACCCCGTTTTGCTCCGACAAAAACAACGAAGGCGTCGCCTGGGCCAACAGCTTGTTTGAAGACAACGCCGAATTCGGCTATGGCATGCGCCTGGCCACCGACCAAAAACTGGGATTCATCACCTCGATGCTCGAACGCGAGAAAGACTTGGTGGAACCCGAACTGGCCGCGTTGATTGAAAAATACGTCGCCAACGTCAAAAAGCGCGAAGTCGTCCGCACGTTCGTGAACGACCTCATCGCCGCGATCAAAGCCTCGAAGAACGAAGCCGTCAAGGAAGTCTTGAAATACGAAGCCGATCTCATCGATAAATCGGTGTGGATCATCGGCGGCGACGGTTGGGCCTACGATATCGGTTTCGGCGGTTTGGACCACGTCCTGGCCAGCAGCGAAGACGTCAACATCCTGGTGCTCGACACCGAAGTCTATTCGAATACCGGCGGCCAATCCTCCAAATCCTCGCAAGCCGGATCGATCGCCAAATTCACGGCCTCGGGCAAAACCCAAGCCAAGAAGAACTTGGCCACCATGGCCATGGTCTACGGCCACGTCTACGTCGCCCAAATCTCTTTGGGCGCCAACTACATGCAGACGATCAAGGCTTTGAAGGAAGCTGAGGATTACCATGACGGACCCAGCCTTGTCATCGCCTATTCCCCGTGCGTCAACCACGACATCAAAGGCGGTTTGACGGTCGCCACTTCGGTCCAGAAGAAGGCCGTCGAAAGCGGGTATTTCCCGATCTTCCGCTACGACCCGCGTTTGACCGGCCAAGGCAAGAGCCCGCTGATCCTCGACTGCAAAGATCCCGACTTCACCAAGTTCCGGGAGTTCCTCATGGAAGAAACCCGGTTCTCGAATCTGCCGATGGTCAATCCCGACCACGCCGAAGAAATCTTGAACGCCAGCGCCCGTCACGCGCAGCAACGCTGGGAATTGATCAAGCGTTTCGGATAATCATTTCATCCCCATAAAAAA
>CAZBUP010000001.1:93174-98959 GCA_964495145.1 uncultured Staphylococcaceae bacterium
CCAAATAAAAAGCCCTTGAAAGGGCTGGATTTTCATCATGGTCGGAACGATGAGATTTGAACTCATGACCCCTACCACCCCAAGGTAGTGCACTACCAAGCTGTGCTACGTCCCGACTCGTATTAATTATAGCGAGATGAGGTGATTTTGCAAGACAATCGAATCCGGTTGCCTTGCCCATCGTTGGGCAAAGAAACTATAATAGAAATATTCGCGTGATTTGGAAAAAAAGCACCCCTTCATTTGTCTATATAAGTGAAGGTCGAAAGGAATCTCGATTTTGAAACGATTGCCGGATTCGACTATCCTCAACCTTCAAATGGGCGATGAGACGGCTTTTAATGAAGTCTATCATCACTATCGGGACCTGCTTTACGTCATCATCTTCTCGATCACGAAGCATCCCGAAACGAGCGAAGACTTGCTTCAGGACACGTTCATCAAAGTGTTTACCGAAGCCAAGACGCTTAGAAATCCGCAAGCTTTCCATGGTTGGATCATCCAAATCGCGCGCCATGGGGCGTTAAACCGCCTCAAGCAAACGACTGAGACGACGCTTGATCCCGACGCATGGAACCAAATCGGAACCAGTGATGCCCCCAGCAACTTCATCAGCCTGTGGCATGGTTGCCTCAGCGAGAAAGAAAATCTCATCATCGCCTACCGCCTTGTCTATGAGTTGACCTTCCAGGAAATCGCCGTTTTGGTTCAAGAACCCTTGACCAACATCCACCGCGAATACCGCGAAGCCCTCAAGACGTTAAAAGCCTGGTATAGCCAGAGCGGAGGACAATGACATGAAGCATTTCAAAAAAGAAATCAAAGAACAAGGACGCGCCTATTTCCAAGATCGGACCCCAGATCTTGATTTTTCGGGCAAACTCCATTTTACGACCCCACAAGGGAACCCCGACCCGAAACCGATGCCGAAATGGCGGCCTCTCGCTTGGAGAAGCGGCGGCCTCATGATGGCCTTGGCGGCTTCGTTTGCCATCGGAGCGGTCATCATTTCCGATTATCAAGGAAACCTGAATCCCCATGATTACGGCTTGGCACAAGTCCAAAGCGTCGACCAGCTTCGCGATTTGATCAATAGTTCCTCGTGGCGAAGCGCGACCCCTGAAGTGGGTTATAACGAAGACGCCAGTTCCACCGCCAATTCGGAAACGCCAACCGACGGCCTGACTGATGCGGATCAACAACATTCGGAAACCAACGTCCAAGTCGACGGCGTCGACGAAGGCGACATCATCAAAGTCGATGACCAACGTATTTATAAAATTTCCTATAACCGGCTTCAGGTCATCGAAGTGCTCGAAGAAGGACAGATGGCAGTCGTCCTCGATCAATCGATGGAATCGCTCCGGGATCAAATGTCTTATACCTATTTCTCGGATATTTACCTGAGCGAACAATATTTAGTAGTCATCGGCCAACGCTACGAGATCTTCACCTACGAATATCGCGATGGCGAAGCGATGATCGATTGCCTGTGTTATTGGGGCGTCCCCCAAACGATGGTCTATCTCTATAACTTAGACGATTTGCAGTTGGCGCATGAAATCGAACTCAACGGTTATTACCTGACCACCCGGATGATCGACGAACGGTTGTACATCATCTCCAACCATTATCCGTATTTCGCCGAAGAAGACGATGACCCCCGGCCGGTCTTCCGCGTCGATGAAGAAATCATCGTGCCGGAAATTTCCGACATCAAATACATGGAGTCGCTCCCGACCGAAACCTTTACCATCATCGCGACGATCTTCCTCGATCAAGACATCAACGCCGAAGCGTTGGGTCTTGACATCTTCCTGGGCAATGCCAGTTGGGGCATCGTCTACGTCAGCCATCAGGCGATTTATCTAGCCAGTTATTATTACTATTACAGCGTCATTGGCGATAGCTATGGCTATAGCGGCTTGTTGATGTCTTACGTGTTCGAAGACGACGGCACCGTCGCTTTTGGCGGAGCCGGCAGTTATGAGGGCTGGGTTTTAAATCAATTCGCGATTGACGAATACGACGGCTATCTCCGGATGGTAACCACCGAGGGCTGGGGGAGTTCCGCGAAGAACCGCCTCTATGTCTTCCAACGGCAGACCATTGACGAAAAACGATATCTGACCCAAGTCGCCTTGATTGACGATGGCATCGGAGAACCGGGCGAAACCGTGAGATCGGTCCGCTTCAACGAGGATGCGGCTACGATCGTGACCTATGAGATCACCGACCCCTTGTATACCGTCGATTTATCGGACCCGCTCCATCCAACGATCGAAGCCGGACTTAAGGTCAGCGGCTATGCCACTTACCAACACGTCTGGGCGGATGACCTCATTTTGGGCATCGGTTATGAAGGCGAAGGCAATGAACTATTCGGCCTTAAACTCACCTTATTCGATATAAGCGATTTGGAAAACCCGGTCGTGGTCGGAGAACCGCTCGTCCTCTGGAATGAGGATTACGGCTGGCAGTGGAGCGAGGCTTTATACAACCACAAGGCTTTGCTGATCAATAAGATGCGCGGTTTCATCGGTTTCAGCATTTCTAGCTACTATTACGATGAAGCCTATGCTTGGATGTATGTCGACAATTACTACATCTTCAACGTCGATTCGACTTCGGAGACCCCGATCACGATCGGAGCCGTTATCAGCCATAGCGACTTTGCCATCGCGCATCAAGAAGAACTGACGGATCGGTATGGGTATTTCTGCTACTGGTCGGCCAGCATCTCGCGGTCGGTTTACATCGGCTCCTATTTATTCGCCGTCAGCGACATGGCCGTCACCGCCCATGACATGGACGATGGGTATGCCCAAGTGGCGTCCATTGACTTGATGGTGGAACCGACGCCGGTCCTCATCGATTAATAATTCGCGACAACCTACAAAAAGAACCTCAATTATCATATAATGATAACCTGAGGTTTTTTAATTGGACAATAAGAAGATCGTCATCAAAGGCGCCCGCGAAAACAACCTGAAGAACATCGACCTGGAACTTCCCAAGGACCAACTGATCGTTTTCACCGGTTTGTCGGGAAGCGGGAAAACCACCTTGGCGTTCGATACCATCTACATGGAAGGACAACGCCGGTACGTCGAATCGCTGTCGAGCTACGCCCGGCAGTTTTTAGGCAACTTTGAGAAACCCGACGTCGAATCGATCGAAGGTTTGTCGCCGGCCATTTCCATCGATCAGAAAACCACTTCCCACAACCCGCGGTCGACCGTCGGCACGGTGACCGAAATCTATGATTATCTTCGGTTGCTGTTCGCGCGGATCGGCGTCCCCTATTGCCCAATCCACCATGAGCCGATCATCGCTTTCTCACCTTCGCAAATGGTGTCCATCATCTTGGAAGCGGAGCCCAATAGCCGCATCCAAGTCTTGGCCCCGGTCGTCAGCGACGAAAAAGGCACCCATAAAGACACCATCGCCAAAATCAAGGCCCAAGGCTTTGAACGCCTGCGCGTGGACGGGGCGAGCTTCCGTCTCGATGAAGTGGGAGAACTCGACAAGAACAAGAAGCATCGCATCGACATCGTCATCGATCGCATCGTGCTCAAAGATGACGTCAGGTCCCGGTTGTTCGACGCCATCGAATTGGCGCTCGACTGGGGCCATGGTTACGTCAGCGTCTTAATCAACGACGCCGAACGGTTGTTCAGCCAACATCACTCGTGCAAGTACTGCGGTTTCTCGGTCCCGAAGTTGGAACCGCGGCTTTTTTCATTCAACGCCCCGCTGGGTTATTGTCCCGATTGTAACGGTCTGGGTTTCAAACGCGAGGCCGATCCCGATCTTTTGGTTCCGAATCCCAACTTGTCAATCAACCAAGGAGCGATCGAATACTATAAAAACACGGTTGGGACCACCAACCTCGAATGGCAAGATTTTGCCTATCTTTGCCATGAATACGACATTCCGCTCAACGTCCCATTCAAGGAATTGAATGCCGATCAGCGGAAAATCCTGTTCGAAGGTTCTCCGAAGATGCATCGCTACGTCCTTAAATCGTCGTCGGGCAACCTCAACCATCGCTACAATTTCATCGAAGGCGTCAAGAAGCGGGTCGAACGGCTCTACCGCGAAACCACCAGTGATTTCATGCGCGAATATTATGAAAAATTCCTGCGGGACACCGTCTGTACCACTTGTGGCGGCGCCCGGCTCAATCCCCAGGCTTTGGCCGTTCGGATCGATGATCTCAATATTAACGAAGTGACCGTCAAGCCAATTACCGAACTCCGGGATTGGATTGTCGCCTTGCCGAGCAAGCTTTCGCCTTCTGAACAGGAAATCGCCCGCTTGGTCTTGAAGGAAGTTCAGCACCGTGCCGAATTCTTGATCAACGTCGGCTTGGATTATTTGACTTTATCGCGACTGGCCATGACCTTGTCGGGTGGGGAAGCCCAGCGGATTCGTCTGGCGACTCAGATCGGGTCACAGCTAAGCGGCGTCTTATACGTGCTCGACGAACCGAGCATCGGCCTGCACCAACGCGACAACCGGCGATTGATCACCACCCTGCGCCAAATGCGCGACCTTGGCAATACCTTGATCGTGGTCGAACATGACGAAGAGACGATCCGGTCGGCTGATTATATCGTCGACATCGGCCCTGGCGCCGGTCAGCACGGCGGGGAAGTCGTCGCCGTCGGTCAATTGGAAGACATCATCTCGAGTCCGCGATCGCTGACGGGCGATTACCTGGCCGGACGCAAGTACATTTCTTGTCCGCCGGCCCGCCTCAAAGGCAATGGTTTGTTCATCGAAATATATGGGGCCCGATGCAATAATTTGAAAAACATCGACGTGAAAATTCCCCTCGGTTTGTTCGTGGCCGTGACCGGGGTATCCGGGTCGGGAAAATCGTCATTGATCACCGAAATCTTGTTTAAGGCCATCGAGCAGCAATTCAAGAAGACGGCCACTTATCCCGGTGACCACGACGCCATCAAAGGCCTCGAAAACATCGATAAATGCATCGATATTTCCCAAGATCCGATTGGCCGGACCCCACGCAGCAACCCAGCCACCTACACCAAGGTGTTCGACGACATCCGCGACCTGTTTTCGGAAACGATCGAAGCCAAGTCGCGCGGCTTTTCCAAAAGCCGCTTCTCATTCAATATCCCAGGCGGCCGCTGCGAACACTGCCAGGGCGACGGGGTCAAGCGCATCCCGATGAATTTCCTGCCGGACGTGTACGTCAAGTGCGAGGAATGCGACGGCAAACGCTATAACGAAGAGACGCTGCAAGTCACCTACAAAGGTAAAAATATCCACGACGTGCTCGAAATGACGGTGGAACAAGCCTTGGGCTTTTTTGAAAACCGTTCCAGCTTAAAACGCAAACTTCAAACCTTGTTCAACGTCGGTTTGGGTTACATGAAGTTAGGTCAGCCAGCCACCACCATTTCGGGGGGCGAAGCCCAACGGGTCAAATTGGCGTTTGAACTGCAGAAACGGGCTACTGGCAAGACTTTGTATATTCTCGATGAGCCGACGACCGGCTTGCATACCGATGATGTCGCCCGTTTGCTCGACGTGCTCCGTTCCATTGTCAATCACGGGGACAGCGTCATCGTGATCGAACATAACCTTGATGTTATCAAGGTGGCCGACTATATTATAGACTTAGGGCCGGAAGGCGGTCATCGCGGCGGCACCATCGTCGCCACCGGAACCCCCGAAGACATTGTCAAGGTCAATCAATCCTATACCGGGCAGTTCTTAAAGCCGGTGTTGGAACAAGATTGCCGTCGCAAAA
>CAZBUP010000002.1:0-54678 GCA_964495145.1 uncultured Staphylococcaceae bacterium
CATCATCGCCCAAGTGGTCGCCGATTGGAACGTGGTTGCCTACGAGCACCAAGGTTACGTCCGCCATTTCGGAAGTTTGAAGCAATACTGCGACTATTCGCTCGAATTATTGAATTATGATATCCGGAAGCGGCTGTTCCTGGAGGATTGGCCGATTTACACGGTCACCCATGACACCCCGCCGGCCAAATACGGCCACCACGCCCAAATCCGCAACAGCTTCATCGCCAACGGAAGCCGAATCGACGGTAAAGTCGTCAATTCGATCATCTCGCGCAACGTCGTCATCGAAGAAGGGGCCGTCATCAAAAATTCAATCGTATTCACCGATACCAAAATCGGATCCGAGGTCCGTTTGACGCACGCCATCGTCGACAAATACGTCCGCATTCGCGAAGTCAAAGACATCTCCGGGACCGAGCAAGACCCCTTATACGTCCGCCAAGGAGACCGCATTTAGTGAAAATATTGATGGTTGCCAGCGAAGCCAATCCCTACGCCAAAACCGGCGGTCTCGCCGACGTCGTTTATTCCTTAAGCAAGGAATTGACGATCCAAGGCCACGAGGTGACCATCGTTTTGCCGTATTACCAATCGATCGTCAAGAAGATTAATGGTTCCCTGAAAATGGTCGGCTCGTTTGATTTATACATGTCGTGGCGCAAACAGCACGCCGACTTGTATCGGACTTATCTCGACGGCATCACCTATTATTTCATCGCCAACCCCTATTATTTCAACCGGGAAAACCTGTACGGTTATTATGATGACATCGAACGGTTCGCTTTCTTCACCCTGGCGGTCCGCACCATGATGAAGTACCTTAAATTCAAACCGAAAATCGTCCATATCCACGATTGGCAGGCCGGGATGCTTCCGGTCCTGATCAAGGAACAGAACCGCGACGATCGCTTTTATGAAGCGATGAGGTTCGTCTTGACGATTCATAACCCGGCTTTCCAAGGCATGTTCGATCCGTTTTTGCTCGGCGATTTCTACGGATTGCCCGATGCGCTGTACCGCTCGGGCCAAGTCCGCTTCAAAGGGGCGGCCAGCAGCCTGAAAGCGGCCATCGTTTATTGCGACAAGGTGACGACCGTTTCCCCGACCCATGCCCAGGAGCTGTTGACCGAAGCCGGCGGCCACGACTTGAATCACGTGCTCCAGTATTGCCTTGACGATTATTCGGGCATCCTCAACGGCATTGACTACGAGGAATGGAATCCCCAAACCGACGCTTACATTTATAAGAACTTCAGTTACCTCGATTACAAGACCAATAAGAAGATCAATAAAATCCAGTTGCTGGAAGGATTGGGCCTCGCCAAAGGCGAAGGCCCGCTGTTCGGCCTCGTGTCGCGCCTGACTTGGCAAAAGGGCCTCGACTTGGTGGTGGCCGCCATTCCCTTCTTGGTCGGCAAGGGCGGAACCCTCGTGATCCTCGGTTCCGGCGAATATGCCGCCGAGCAAGATCTCGTCAAGATGATGGAACGCTACCCGGGAAAAGTCTACGTCAAGATCGGCTATGACGAGGAGTTGGCCCACCGCATCTACGCTTCGAGCGACTTCTTTTTGATGCCGTCGCTGTTCGAACCGTGCGGCATCTCGCAGATGATCAGCCTCCGCTACGGAACCTTGCCCCTGGTCCGCCTTGTCGGCGGTCTCAAGGACACGGTCACCCCGTTCACGGGCGCCAACATTGACCACGCCAACGGGTATGGTTTTCACGACTATGCGGCTTCGGCCCTCATCGACACCGTGGCCTGGGCCGTCCAAAACTATCAACAAAAGGATATATCCGACCAATTGATCTACAATGCTTTTAGAAGCCAAAACGACTGGGCGAGTTCGGCCCAGGCCTATTTGAAATTATACGAATCGATTTAGCGCATTTTGCTAAAGCGTGCTATAATCTACCATATGACGGCGTTCGCTAAGAAACGCGCCCCCTAGAGAGCCTTGGCGTGGTGAAACAAGGCAACTGGCGTTTCGTCTCACGAACATCCATCCGTCAACGGTCCCCCGATATCGGAAATCAAGCGCACAATCTATTTGTGAATTAAGGTGGTACCGCGCGGCAGCGTCCTTAACCAGGGGCGTTTTTCTTTTTTTAGGAGGTAAACGAATGATTTACGACTTCATGAACATCGATCGCAAATGGCAGAAACGCTGGGCCGACGGCCAAGTTTTCAAAACCGACCTTTACGATTTTTCCAAACCGAAATATTACGTTCTGGACATGTTTCCCTATCCATCGGGCCAGGGTCTTCACGTTGGGCATCCCCGCGGATACCTGGCCACCGACATCGTTGCCCGGATGAAACGCATGCAAGGGTATAACGTCTTGCATCCAATGGGATGGGACGCCTTTGGCCTCCCGGCCGAGCAGTACGCGATCAAAACGGGGCATCATCCGGCCGCCTTTACCAAACGGAACATCGATACCTTCCGGCGCCAAATCCAACAACTGGGCCTTAGTTACGATTGGTCGTTGGAGCTGGCGACGACCGATCCCGGCTACTACCATTGGACTCAATGGATTTTTTTGAAGCTGTTTGAAAACGGCTTGGCCTATATCGACGAAAAACCAGTCAACTATTGCCCGGCTTTGGGGACGGTCCTTTCCAACGAGGAAGTGGTTGACGGCAAAAGCGAAGTCGGGGGCTTCCCCGTCATCAAAAAATGGATGAAGCAATGGGTGTTGAAGATCACGGCTTATGCCGATAAACTCCTGTCCGGGCTTGACGAGCTCAACTGGCCGAACAGCACCGTTTTGATGCAAAAAAACTGGATCGGGCGCTCCGAGGGAACCGACATCACCTTTAAAGTCCAGGGTAGCGACCGGTCATTCAACGTGTTCACGACCCGGGCCGACACGCTGTTCGGCTGCACGTATTGCTGCCTGGCTCCGGAACATCCGATGGTGAAGCAGATCACCACGGCGGCGCAACAAGGGCCTGTCGAGGCCTACGTTCAAGCCACCGTCAATAAATCGGATCTTGAACGGACCGAACTCAACAAAGAGAAAACCGGCGTCTTCACCGGCGCTTATGCCATCAATCCCATCAATCAGGAAGCCGTTCCGATTTGGGTCGCCGATTACGTCTTGGCCGGTTACGGCGGCGGGGCGGTCATGGCCGTGCCGGCCCACGACGACCGCGACTACGAATTTGCGACCAAACATCGGCTGCCGATCAAACAAGTGGTCGTTGGCGACGTCAGCCAGTCGGCTTATACCGGCGAAGGAAGCCATATCAACTCGGGCTTCATCGATGGCTTAGGCGTGGAAGACGCCAAAAAGGCCGTTACCGAAGCCTTGGTCCGCCAAGGCGATGGCCAAGCGCGCATTCAATATAAACTGCGCGACTGGTTATTTTCGCGGCAACGGTATTGGGGCGAACCGATTCCCATCGTATTTTTAGAAGGAAATAGCCAACCCATGGCTTTGAAGTACGCCGATTTGCCGCTGCTTTTGCCCGAACTCGAAGCCTATAAGCCGAGTGGCGAAGGCTTGTCACCCTTGGCTAGCGCCAAAGACTGGGTCAATACGACCTATGAGGGGCATCTCGCCCAGCGGGAGACGAACACGATGCCCCAATGGGCGGGCTCTTGCTGGTATTATCTCCGGTTCATCGACCCGCACAACCCCGATGCGTTCGCCGATCCGGCTTTATTGAAACATTGGCTTCCGGTCGATTTGTACATCGGCGGGGCCGAGCATGCCGTCTTGCATTTGCTATACGCCCGGTTCTGGCACAAGTTCTTGTACGATCAAGGTCTCGTGTCCACGAGCGAGCCGTTCAAACGGTTGTTCCACCAAGGGATGATTTTGGGCGACAACGGCGAGAAGATGTCGAAATCCCGCGGCAACGTCGTCAATCCCGACGACATCATCGCCACCTTCGGCACCGATTCGTTGCGGCTGTACGAAATGTTCATGGGGCCGCTTGAAGCGACTTTGCCGTGGTCGACGACTGGGTTAGACGGGGCCAAACGCTTCATCGACCGGGTGGCCCGCTTGTTGAGCGAACCCGAAGCCGTCGCCTTGCATACCGATGTCAACGACCATCAATTGGATTATATTTATCATTACACCGTCAAAAAAGTCACGTCCGACATCGATTCGCTGCAACTGAACACCGCCATCTCGCAAATGATGATTTTCGTCAACGAAGCCTATAAAGCTAAAACGTTGTATCGGCCCTACTTGATTGGTTTCTTGAAACTGTTCAGCGTGTTCTGCCCCCACGTCGGCGAAGAACTTTACGAATTGATGGGCTTCAAGGGTGGCTTGACGCATGCGCCTTGGCCGATCCATGAGGAAGCTAAGCTTCGCCGCGACGAGGTGGAAATGGCCATCCAAATCAACGGAAAACTGCGCCAAACGCTCAAAGTAACCGTCGACGTCGAAGAGGAAACGTTGAAATCATTAGTGCTTGAGGATGCCACCGTGCGTCGCTTCCTCGAGGACAAGCCGATCCGACGCTGGGTCATCGTCAAAAACAAAATCGTCAATATCGTCATTTAATCGTCATCGGTCAAAGGAAAAGTGGCCACCCGGGCGGGCGGCCACTTTTTTAGTGGACAAGAATCAGAACCTTAGCCCATCTGGGCTTCGGACATATCGAAATAATCATCGAAATCGGTCGGGAAGGTGATGGAAACGGCTTCCGAGAATTTGTTGATTTCGAAGGTAATGGTCGAATCGACGTCAATGGTGGTGTCGACGTCAACATAAGTATCGACCCATTCAGAGATTTCGGAATCATAGTAGCCGCCGACATATTCTTCTTCGGCGATGTCCAAGGTGGCGTCGACTTCAAATTCGAACTTCTTGAGGATGTTCTTGGCGGTGTCGATTTGAACTTCAATCCGAAGAATGTCAAGATCGATCATGTCGACGATCATGTTCACCTGTTCGTCAATGATGGCTTGCAGGCTGGCGTCGATGCTGGACGGGAAATCATCGGTCGACATCCGAACGATTTGGAGCATGACCGACTCGATCAATTCAGGCAGGTCGTCCTGGGTCAGCGTATAAGTAATGGTGAGGACACCAGCGGAGGCCGTGGCCGTGACGTTGGGAAGCAAAGCCATAATCGGCAGCATTTGGCCAATGGCTTCATCGACTTCGGACGATGTTGGAGCAAATCCGGCTTCGGTCATGTCGGGGATTTCAAGATCTTCAACCGAGCCAACCGGTCCCTTAATCTTGGTCGGGAACTCTTCAGAGGATTCCGCTTCGCCGAATAATGCTTCGACTAGGGACGGAGTCTGGGAAAGATCGAGGTAGGCATATTCGCCATCATAATAGGCATTGGCTTCTTCGTCGGTCACCGAGATATCGACAAAAGTTTCCTCGGTATCGGCGGCGTGAACAGTGGCTTGGTTGACGGTGACGTTCAACGCGGCTTTGGGACTGGCGCCCCACAAGTCGTTGACTTTGACGTTGACGGACCCATCAAGCACGACATCAATATCGGTATCGTAGTATTCGTATTCGTTGGCGGCGTAATCCTGGACAACCGATACCGTGGAATCAGCGGTCAAGGTGGCATCGATGGAACCGACGGTCATATTGGTCATATTGGCCATGGCTCGGATCATTGCGGTATTTGCTTCTTCGGCACCAACCTCGGAAGTTTTGCTACCACCCAAATCGCATGCTGACAATGCACCTAAGGCAAGAATGGTCAGAATGTAAGTAAGCGTTTTCTTCATGTTTATTCCTCCTATGAAACTTACTTTTTTATATTATGCTGATTTTTAATAAAATACTAGTACCACAACTCGAGTTTCTTCAACAATGCGTAATTCGTTTTACCGTCGGTGAAATTCGGTTATAATATATAGGAATCCATCAAGCACGATACTTGCGGAAGCAAGATGGTAGCAAGGAGATCCATGATCATCGCATTTGATTTGGGCAATACCGCCCTGACCATCGGTGTTTACGAGCAAGGCCGGCTGAAACATCGTTTTTTTACGACGGCCGATTTGACGCGGACGAGCGTCGAATACCGCCTGATTATCCAGTCCTTCATGGAAGCGACTCCGTTTGATTATCAAGATTGCGAAGCCATCGTATTCAGCAGCGTGGTCCCACCCCTAGCCGCGGTAGTCAAAGAAGCCATCGCCGACTTATTCGCGGCGCCGATCCTGACGGTCGGACGCAAAGCCAAAACCGGGATTGCCCTCCACGTCGACCATCCTTCGGAAGTCGGGGCTGACCTTGTCAGCGCCAGCGTCGGGGGCCTATATAAATACCAAGCGCCTCTCGTCATCGCCGATCTTGGCACGGCCACGAAAATCATCGCCATTGACGCGGGCGGCGCTTTCGTTGGGGTGACGATTGCCCCTGGGCTCATGGTTTCACTCCAAGCTTTGATTGGAAGAGCCTCACTCTTGCCGGAGGTCGATTTGGAATTGCCGCATCAGGTGATTGGCCGGAATACTAACGACGCCATCAACGGCGGGACTTTATACGGCCACGCCGCCCTTGTCCAAGGTTTGGCAGCCCAAGTCCAAAAAGAATTGGGAACCGACAAACCGGTCATTTTGACCGGCGGTTACGCCAAGCACGTCAAAAGCCTGTTGCCCCAGTTCATTTACGATGAAAATTTATTGTTGGACGGTTTATACCAAATCTATTTGAAAAACCGAGGTCTTAAAAATGAATAACCCCAAGATTATCCAAATGTCGATCCATGCCATGTTCATCGGTCTCATGACCTTGATGACCTTCGTGCCCCAAGTCGGCTTTATTTCGCTTTCGCCTTTTGTATCCTTTACCTTGCTCCACATTCCCGTGCTGTTCGGGGCCCTTCTTTTCGGTTGGAAAGCCGGGCTCATTTACGGATTCGCTTTTGGCGGATTATCGTTTCTGCGGGCTGTCGTCGCCCCGGTCAGCTTTCTCGACGTCTACTTTGCCAATCCGCTGATTTCGGTTTTGCCACGCATGGCTTTCGGGTTGGCGGCCGGCTTGATGTTCGATTTGGCCCGCAAGGTTTCCAAAAACGTCCTTAACAAACTGATTATCGCCGGATCCGGCGTCGTCATGACCCTGCTCCATTCGGTTTTGGTGTTATTATTTTTAGGGCTGCTCAGCGGTCCGGCCATCGAAGCCTCGGGCGACTTTGCCGGACTGGGATTTGCCACCTATTGGTTATTGATGGGATTCGTCATCTTGACTAATGGTATCCCAGAAGCGGTTTTGGCGGGAATTCTCCTGCCGATCTTGGCTTTGGCCCTATCCCGTTATCCCCGTTTCCAATTGATTGCCGACGCTTTTAAGAAAAAGGAGCATTAACATGAACTCGAAATTCAACGCATTCAGCCAAAAATACCTCCAAGAAGCCAATTCGATTCTCTCCGATTTTATAAAAATTCCCTCTGTTTACGATGAAAAAACCATCGCCGAAGGGCAACCATTCGGCCTCGAGGTCAACCGGGCTCTGCGCTATATCGGGGACCGAGCCGAACGCGATGGCTTCGAAGTGAGCTACAATGACGGCTACGCGACCGAAATCAGTTTCGGGCACGGACCGTTGATCGGCGTTTACGCCCATGCCGACGTGGTGCCGGTCAGCGGCACATGGACCTATCCTCCCTTCAGCGGCACGATCACCGACACGCGCATTTACGGCCGTGGGGCCACCGACGACAAAGGCCCGGCCGTCGCTAGTTACATGGCCATGCGCTTATTGAAGGATCATGGCTTGATCGATGGTTACCGGGTTCGCCTCGTCATCGGCGGGAACGAAGAACGCGGGAGCGCTTGCCTCCACCATTATTTCCACGCCCTTAAGAAACCGCACGCCGTGGCCGGGTTCACGCCCGACGGCGAATTTCCGCTCATTTACGGCGAAAAAGGCATTACCAATTATAAAATCGAGGGCCGGGCTACCTTAGGACCGATTCATCGCATCAAAGCCGGGGTCGTTTCCAATTCGGTGGCCGACCGCGCCGAAGCCGTCCTCGATCGCGACCCTTCGCTTGAAAAAGCCCTGGCCGCCACCGGATACCATTATTCGATTTCCCACGATGATAAGACGACGACGGTCACAATCCTAGGAAAAGCCGCCCACGGTTCGCTGCCGCAACTGGGCGTCAATGCCGGCATCCAATTGCTGCAGGTGTTGGGCGACCATTATCAGCTTGAACTGCTCCAACAACTCGCCTATCAATACGTTGAGCCGTTCGGACGCCATTTGGACGCTTATTATGAATCGGAATTGCTCCATTATTCGACGTATAACGTCGGATTGATCCATTATCAAAATAACCTCTTCTCGATGGTCGTCAATTTTCGGTATCCGGAAACGGTGTCCGTCAAAGACACGATTAAGCAGATCCAAAAGATTACCCCGCTGCCGATTACCGTCACCATGACCAGCCGCCATCTATTGTTCGATCCGCAGTCGGCCATGGTCCAAACCTTGTTGCGGGCTTACCAAGAAGAAAGCGGGGATACCAAAACCGCCATGATGACCATCGGCGGGGGTACCTACGCCAAAGAAGCCGAGAACATCATCGCTTTCGGGCCCGGCTTCCCCGGCCAGGACGACCATATCCATGATTTCGACGAAAAGATCGACCTAGCCGATTTCCATCGCAGCATCGCCATCTACGCGCGCGCCATCAACGATTTGGGTCGGTTGTATGCGGCTCAAAAATAAGCCGTGGGCGCAACCATTCATCGACGACCATCCCGATCTCGTTATTGACGAGGCCGAATTTCAGCGACAACTTAAAACGATTCATACGCCGGTCTATCTTGAAATCGGAAGCGGCAAGGGCCAATTTCTGATCACGATGGGGACCGCCCATCCCCAAAATGCCTATTACGGGGTGGAACGGGTCTTGGTCCCGATTGCCATCTCCGGACGGAAACTGATGGAGAAAGAGGCTCCCAACGTTCGCTTCGTTCACGCGGATATCACCTTTATCATAGGGGAAATCGAAGATCGCCGCTTCGATGGCATCTATTTGAATTTTTCCGATCCCTGGCCTAAGAAGCGCCATGAAAAACGGCGCTTGACCAGCGATTATTACCTGGTTCAATACGAACGAATCTTGAAACCGGGCGGATGCTTGGTTTTGAAAACCGACAATCGGGACTTTTTCGAATATAGCGTCAAGAATTTTTTGAAACATCGTTATAATATAGTATCGAGCGACCTCGACTATCGGTTTGACGAAACCGACGACGCCATGAGCGAATACGAAGCGGCGTTTCGGGCCATGGGACAGCCGATTCACCGCCTCAAGATCAGAAAGGAATAGCATCTATGTTGGATCAAAAACAAGTAGACCAATTGAAGACACTGACGCAATTAAACGGGATTTCGGGACAAGAAAACGAAATTGCCCATTACCTCAAACAGGCTTATGAAAGCCGCGATCTGCCCATCGTCACCGACAACCTCGGGAGTATTTTCGCCGTCAAGAAAACCAAAATCGACCATCCGGTCCGCGTCATGGTGGCCGGTCACATGGACGAAGTTGGTTTCATCGTCATCGACCTGTTCGATAACGGCCTCGTCAAGGGACATGCCGTCGGCGGCTTAAACGCCTTGGCGCTGACGAGCCAAAGAGTATTACTGAAAACAAAAAAGGGCGCGTACCTTGTCGGGACCATCGATGCCACCCCGCCGCATTTCACCAAAGATAGCGAACCCAAAGTGCCCGAGATTAAAGAATTCCGGTTTGACTTTGGCTATCGTTCGCGCCAAGAAGCCCTCGATGCCGGCATTTACCTCGGGGCGATGATGGTCGTCGACGGACCGTTCGTCGCTTTGAACGGCGGCCAGCGCTTGATGTCGAAAGCTTTCGACAACCGCTATGGCTTAGCCTTGGGGCTCGATATTCTCGACGAACTGAAAGACGAGCAATTACCCTATGATTTATACGTGGGCGGCACCGTTCAGGAAGAAGTCGGCCTGCGTGGCGCCACCACGGCCGCTTATAAAATCCAACCGGATTTGGCCATCGTGCTCGATTGTTCCCCAGCCCGCGACGCCGGGGGTGACAAGAGCCAATGGGGCCAATTGGGCCAAGGCGTTTTGCTGCGTTTCGTCGATGGGTCGATGATCGCATATAAACCGCTACTGGAATTCCAAGAAGCCTGCGCCAAAGAAGCCGGAGTCCCGGTCCAGTATTTTGACAGCCCGGGCGGAACCGACGCCGGGGCCATCCATCGTAACGCCGATGGGGTCTTGACCTTGACTCATTGCATCTGTGCCCGCAGCATCCACACCAATTCCTCGATTCTCGACGCCGACGATTACCTCGCCGCCAAGAAGACTTTGCTGGTGATGCTCCGCCGTTTGAATGCCCAATTGATTGATTCGTTCCGTCAGGAGCGGCGATGAAAAGTTACGCGTTATTCTACCAACCGCATACCCTCGGCGACGTTTTGTTGATCATGTTCGAGCCCGAGGCCTTCCCGACCCGGACAGTCGCTCACGGCGACGTCCACTTGCTATATCAATCGGACCGTTTGATCGGTCTTAACATCTTCAACATCATGGCCGTTGCCAAGATTCACGCCCATGGCTTATTGACCAATGTCCCGCCGGTTTTAATCGACATCATCAATGATTTATTGGCCAATGCCGGCATTGACGTTTTCCTGCCGCCGTATCAAAGCGGCTTTCGGGTAGCCCAAGTCGTCGAAAAAATCTCGCCGACCGAGATTCGCCTGACGCTCAAAAATGGTTTCAAGCGGGCTCATGATGCTTCTGGAACCCTCTTGGCCAATCAATCAGTCGTCGTGGCACTGGATGGCTCCTTGCTACCAAATGGACGCGTCTATCATGGAACGGCTGACGAGGTCATGATTTGTTCACGGGCATTGTTCGACCCTAGTCTAGAAGATCGTCCTTTGATCGTGGATGATGCTTTCACACCCGGGGCTGACTATTTTCAATGGGAGTAGCTTATGGAATTGGAAATTACCTTAAAAGAAGCCGGAAAAATCTCGCGCTTGACCAATCGGACCTTTGAATTCGATCCAAAGCTCGGCACCGGTTTTTACGCCGCTAATTATTTCCTGAAAACGAACCAGATCGTGAAAACGCTGATTCCAAACCATGTGGTTACCATGCAGTTTTTCCAGCGTTCGGACGACATCATGGTATGCGGGGTGGACGAAGCTATCGCCTTGATTCACACCTTCGGTGAACATCCCGAGACGCTGACCATCCAAGCCTTGAATGACGGCGACCTCATTTCCAGCGGCGAACCGGTCTTGAAAATCACCGGGAAATACGAGTATTTCGGTTTTCTTGAAAGCATGATTGACGGCATCTTATCGCGCCGGACCAGCACCGCCACCAACACCATGCGGGTTTTAAGGGCCGCCCATGGAAAACCGGTCTTTTCGATGGCTGACCGCCAAGACGACTATCGGACCCAAATGGGCGACGGTTATGCGTCATATGTGGCCGGAATCCGCAAAGTCAGCACGAATGCCCAAGGGCATTGGTGGGGTGGACAGGGCATGGGCACCATGCCCCACGCATTGATTCAAATATGCGACGGAGACATCAAATTAGCCGCCGAGCTATATCATAAAACCTATCCCGACTCCCCGATTACCGCCCTGATCGATTACCATAACGACGTGGTCACCGATAGCGTGATGCTGGCCCGTTATTTAAAAGGGCAATTAGCTGCGGTCCGCATCGATACCTCGATTGCTTTGATCGATCGGTTCTTTGAAGGCAAGGACACGCGGGGCTTTGATCCTCACGGCGTCTGCAAAGAGCTGGTCTTCGGCCTTCGGGAAGCGCTGGATGCAGCCGGATTTCCGGAAGTCAAAATCATCGTCAGTAGCGGGTTCACCGCCGAGAAGATCGCCGATTTCGAAAAGGCTAAAACCCCGGTTGACATGTATGGCGTCGGCGGTCATTTGGTCCCCTTGATCGTCAATTTCACCGGCGACCTCGTCAATCTCGACGGAAAGCCCCAAGCCAAGGTCGGCCGTCACGAAGTGATGTCGGAGCGACTGAAGAAAGTCCCCTATCCGATTTATTGATATTTTCATTCGTTTTCATTGCAAATGTAAATTTTCCTGATACAATGTAAAATACTCATTGCGGGAGGTTTCTTATGCGTAACATTAAAGATCGGGTCACCATCTACGAAGTCGCTAAAGCCAGCGGCGTTTCCCTAGCCACCGTTTCCCGAGTCATCAACCATAACGACAATGTTACGGAAGCCACCCGGCAGCGAGTCCAAGAAACCATTCAAAGATTGGGGTACAAGCCGAGCGCCCTGGCGCGCGGACTGGCCACCAATCGCACCACCAATATCGGGATCGTCATCCCAAGCGCCAACTACGTTTATATCGCCAACATGCTCAACGGCATGACCGACGAAGCCAAGAACAAAGGCTACCAGTTGACATTGTTCGTCACCAACCACTCGAAGGAAGACGCCCTTCAAATGGTCGAGAAAGTCATTACGTCCCATGTCGACGGGGCCATCATTTTCGATGATGAGCTCGACGTCGAGGAAGTCAATAAAATCAGTTCCTATAAAATTCCGCTGGTGGTCATCAACAACCATTTGACCGACGAACGGGTCGCTTGCATCAACTTCGGCTACGAAAAGGAAATCAAAACTGTGATCCGGGAATACTTCGCCAAGGGCGACAAGAAGATGTATTTCCTGCACTTGCACCATTCGGGCCGCCTCCTGCAGCGGATTGAGCACGCCTTCGTCGACGCCCATGTCGAAGCCATGCGCGGCTATGGCATCTATAGCGTCGAAGACAGCTATCGGCAAACTTATGCCGATTTCATGGAAATCTTCAAATCGACCCGGTCCGGTTATTTCCTAGCCCACCGCGACAGTTTGGCCGCCGCCGTCATCAACGCCGCCATCGACAGCGGACTGCGGGTCCCCGAAGAAGTCGAAGTCCTTTCGATTGTTGGGACCAAGTACGCCAGCATCATCCGGCCCCATGTCTCGTCGTTGCACATTGACATGAAGGAAGTCGGAGCCAAATCCATGCAGATCATGGGCGATCTACTATCTGGAAACGACATTCCCCACGTCCACAAATTCGAGTCGACGTTCGTCAAGCGCGACAGCACCAAATACTAGATTTGATAATATCGCGATATTTGTTTACAATATTAAGTGCTTTGACCAAGGCCAGTACCATCACGAGCGAGTTACGTCCAGTGTAAGGTAACGATGGGAATTACCCCTTGCGAGCATGTCGGCGAAAACCGACCGTCCGATGCGTTAAATCGACAATGAGGGGCCGGTGATCCGGCAACTAAGGTGGTACCACGTGAAAGCGTCCTTAGAGGGCGTTTTTCTTTTTTTAGGAGGGCAACCATGAAATTATTCGAAGATTTGGAATTCCGAGGCCTAGTCAAGGACGTATCCAACCTGGACACCTTCAAACAGCTGTTGGAGACGCCGCAGACGATTTATTGCGGATTTGATCCGAGCGCCAGCAGCATGCACTTAGGCAATTTCGTCATGATTTCGCTATTAATGCGATTCCAACAAGCCGGGCACCGGGTCATCGCCGTGGTGGGCGGTGGTACCGGCATGATCGGCGACCCGAGCGGGAAAAGCAAGGAACGCAACCTGTTGAACACCTACGATTTGCGTCAAAACACCAACGCCATTCGGGGTCAGTTGGAGCGATTCATCAATCTGCGGGACCCGAGCCAAGGGCTTTTGGTCAACAATTACGATTGGCTGTCGAAACTGAATATGCTCGATTACCTCCGCGAATACGGGAAACTATTCCCGATCAATTACATGCTCAGCAAGGAAATCGTCGCCAATCGCCTCGAATCGGGCATATCCTACACCGAGTTCAGCTACATGATCCTGCAATCAATCGATTTTTGGACCTTGTTCAAGCGCTATGGCTGCCGAATCCAAATCGGCGGTTCCGACCAATGGGGCAATCTGACGGCCGGACTCGAATTGATCCGCAAGTTGAGCACCGAGCAAGAGCCGCTGGCGGTATTTACCGCCCCTTTGATCACCACGAGCGACGGACGCAAGTTCGGCAAATCGGAAGAAGGAGCCTTGTTCCTCGACCCCAGTTTGACCTCGCCTTACAAACTCTATCAATATTTCATCAATACGGGCGATGACGACGCGATCCGCTATTTGAAAGTGTTTACCTTCTTGACCCGGGTTGAAATCGAAACGATCGCCGAGGAGCACCGGGCTTCACCCCATTTGCGCTTGGGTCAAAAACGGTTGGCGGAAGAAGTCGTCCGCATCGTCCACGGCGAAAATGCCGCCAAAGAAGCGATGACCATGTCGGAAGTCCTCTTCAATGGCGAAATCCGGCGCCTGTCGAAGTCGCAACTTGAAGATGCGTTGGGTTCCTTGACGGTAGAAGTGACGGATAAACTGCCTTTGGTAGATTTGCTATTGGCCGTCAAAGCGGCTTCCAGCAAACGCGAAGCCCGGGAATTCATCACCGGACGGTCGATTTCCATCAATGGCGAAATCGTGACCGATCTTGAAAAAGTCATCAAGGCCGAAGATGGCCTCTTTGGCCAATACACCGTCATCCGGCGCGGCAAAAAGAATTACTATTTGGCCAACCACCATTAAAACCATCGATTGAAATGATAAAAAGAAAACAAGACCAAGGTCTTGTTTTTTTGCTCTTTGGACGCTTGATTACAACAAGCGGTTGTAGTATTCGACGATTTGCGATTCGACGATGTCTTGGGCCAATTCGGCGCGTTCCGGCAGGCGTAGCAATTTGCCGGTGAGCTTTTCCTTGTCGACCGAGACGTACCCAAGGGTGCCGGCGATCGATTCAAGCGAGGCCTTGACGGCGACGAGGTCGGCGCTTTTTTCAGCGATGCCAATCACGTCGTTGACCGAGCAAAGATAGCTCGGGATATCGACTTTCTTGCCGTTGACGGTCACGTGGCCGTGGTTGACGAGTTGCCGACCCATCTTCCGGGTCCGGGCAAAGCCCATCCGGTAGACGATGTTGTCAAGACGCGATTCCAGCACTTGCATGAAGGCAAGGCCGGTGACTTCTTTGCTGGACTTGGCGATCATGAACAAGCGGCGGAATTGCCGTTCGTTGACGCCGTACATGAAGCGGAGCTTTTGCTTTTCGAGCAATTGCTTGCCGTATTCCGACGGTTTCCGTTTGCGGTCGTTGCCATGTTGGCCGGGGCCGTAGGGGCGCCGGGTCAATTCCTTGCCGGTTTCCAGCGTGGAAAAGTGAAGACGACGCGATCGTTTCCAATCTGATCCTGTAAATCTCATGTGTATCTCCTTTACATGTTTAGGCGATGTAATAGGGGTGGATTCCTGATCCCGGATGTCGCGATGACGATTTCACCTTAGAGCTTCGGTTACTTTACTCCCATGTTCGCGAGGTCGGACGGATCGTATCTACCTGCTGCCAGACATGCTCAATTAATATATATGGTTATTTTTGGGTTGTCAACCGAAAGGGTCATTCCTATAAAAAATACTTTTTTATACAGGGTTATTTTAGTATGATTGTTAATAGCGGGAAGCGATTTTCAAGTTCATCACTTGTGATATACTTACAAAGAGGCAAATCATGTTTTTTCCAAAAAAGAGCCTGACCGATCTGGAGAAGCGTTACGAGCACAGTCACGCCCTCTTCACCTCCCACGACAAGACGATCGTCGACCGTTTGGCTTCGATTGCCAACCGCAATATTTTATATGTCTCGATCCATGACGAATACGAGGCCCGCTACGACAAAATCAAAGACGAGTACCTGAGCCCGGTTTCCCAAACGATCAATTCGCTGCGCGGCATGGTCGAAGAGAAGAACATGAAGGGGTTCAAATCCCTGTTCGAACCGGCCCGCAGCATGGTCGCCAATTTTGAAAATGAAGTCAAGAGCCTGACCCGTGATCTTGAAAAGATCATGAAGCCGGAAGAAGACGCCCGTTCGGCCGCCTATTCCATCAAGGAAGACATCCGGCGCCTTCGGGATACCTATCGGCTCCACCAGGGCGAGTTGTCGTTGATCGAGAAATCGTTCGATCGCTTGTTCAACAACGTCGACGCGACCTTGAAGCGGATTGACGACTTGATTGAAATCGCCGATTACGGCGAATCGCTCAACCTGATCGAGAAACTGAAACGGCTCGACCGGCAAGTCGAAAGCGTCATCATCGAAGCCCCGACCCTATGCGTCATGATCGAGCGGATCGTGCCCGAAAAAATCAAAGCCCTGCGCGAGGAAAGCGAACGCATGGTTAAGAAGGGCTATCCGATCCACCACTTGATGCTGAACATCACCATCGACAAGATCGCCGATGAACTGGTCACCTTGACGAGCCAAATCGCCAACCTTGACGTCGCCGGCATCCACGATCACCTGCAAGTTTCGGTGACCAAAATCGAAAGTTTCTATGCCCGTTTCGAAGAAGAAAAAGAAGCCAAGGTCGTCTTCGAAAAGGACTATCAAGCCACCTATAACCATGTCAACGAAATCGAGCGTTCGTTCATCCGCTTGAACTCGACCTTACCCCAAATCAAGCAATATTATGTAATCGGCTCGCAGCAAGCCGCCAATATCGAAACGATCCGGCAATTGATTTCCAAAATCAACATGACCAAACGCGGCCTCGACACCTTGGTGCTTTCGGCCACGAAACAGCCTTACTCGCTCCAAGTCGGCATCATTAAAAACCTCCAGAACGAAACCGCCACCGCCGTAGCCTTGATTGATGATTTCAACCGCTACTTGGCGTCGCTTAAAACGAAATCCGACGAAGCTTACCAGCTCGTCAACGTCTACTACGGCAAATTCAAGGAAGGCGAACACAAAGTCGCCGAGTTGAATGTCGAGGCCATCACCAATGAAATCCAACCGATGTTCGACGATTTCTATGAAAGCCTGCGCATCGTCCATGAAACCTTAAAGGTGCTTCCAATCGACATCGAAGTGATCGATGCCCAAGTCAAACATTTGAAAGGCGACGGCGAATCGCTTTTATTAAGGATTGACCAAGAAGCGAAGACAGCCCTATTGGCCGAAAGCGCCATCGTACTGGCCAATCGCGACCGGCACCGCCTCACCGACTATCACCGGGTTCTGGCCGCCGCCGAATCCTCGTTCGAAAGCGGGTCTTTCCAGCAAGCCTATCTCGAAGCCGGCAATCTCCTTAAAAAGATCGCCGCCCAACTGGAACGATCGAAATAACCATCGTCGTTTTAACTTGTTAAAGATAGAAGGAGCATAACATGAAAAAGACGGTTCTTTACCCTGAACATATCCGGCTGCAGGCCCAAATCGTCCCGTTTGCCGACTATTTGATGCCGCTGCAATATGTTTCGATCGCCCACGAACATGACGCGGTGCGCCATCACGTCGGCATCTTTGATGTGTCGCATATGGGCGAAATCGTGATCGAAGGACCCGACAGCCTGGCTTTCGTCAATCAACTGGTCACCAATTTAATCAATCCGGGACCCCTTCATAAGGCCACTTACGCCATCATGTGTCGAGAAGACGGCGGGGCCATCGACGATTTGTTCGTCTACCCGCTCGAAGCGGAAAAATACCTTTTGGTCGTCAACGCTTCCAACATCGGCAAAGACGAGGCTTGGATTCGCCAACACGCTGCCGGCTACCGCGTCATGATCACCAACCGCTCGGACGCCTTTGGTCAAATCGCCATCCAAGGACCCGAGAGTCAAGCAGTGGTCGCCCCTTTGTTCCAGGCGGCGGTAACCGAACTAACATTCATGCAATATTTATTAACCGAATATCAAGGCCGGCCGGTCATCGTCTCGCGGTCGGGCTATACCGGCGAAGACGGGTTTGAAATTTATAGCGACCCAGATACCATTTTCGCTCTTTGGAAGCATTTCGTCGACGAAGCCGGAGTGACGCCATGCGGACTCGGCTGCCGCGATACCTTACGGTTCGAAGGGGCCTTGTCACTATATGGCCATGAGCTGAGCGATACCATCACCCCGATCGAAGCCGGGCTCAAATTCGCCTGCAATTTTACCAAAGATTTCATTGGTAAGCCGGTTTTGGAAAAGCAGTGGGCCGAAGGCGCCAAACGCGCCTTGGTCGGCCTTGAGCTTTTGTCGCGGGGTATTGCCCGGGCCGATCACGAGGTGGCCGTTCAAGGAAAACCAATCGGATATGTGACGACCGGGTATCTCTTGCCGCATCAAGCGACCGGTTTGGCCTTGGCTTTAGTCGACAAGGCGTATAGCCAAATCGGCCAAGTGGTCGATATCATCATTCGCGGCCAAAACGTTCCCGCCCGCGTCCGCGATACTAAGTTCATGGAAAAGAAATATAAACGCTAAACATAAAGGAGCATGCATCATGGAAAAACTTTTATTCTCAAAAACGCACGAATGGGTCAAAATCAACGGCGACGAAGGCGAGATTGGCATCAGTGAGTATGCCGCGCACAGCCTCGGCGACGTCGTGTTCGTCGATTTGCCGGCGCTTGGGACCGTTTTCGCGGCCGATACCGAATTCGGCGCCATCGAAAGCGTCAAGGCGGCATCCGAACTGATGATGCCGGTCGCTGGCAAAGTCATCGCGGTCAACCAAACCTTGATCGATCAACCGGAACTGATCAACCAAGACCCGATGGGCACCTGGCTCATCAAGGTCACGTTGACAAAGCCGATCGATGTCTCCAAACTTTTAAACGAAGCCGATTACGCCAAACATCACGCATAATGAACCACCGATATTTGCCGGCGACCGAAGCCGACCTGCATTCGATGCTGGACGCTTTGCGTCTTGCTTCGCTCGATGACTTGTTTGCCCATTTGCCCGATGAAGTCCGTTTGAAGGAGCCTTATCATTTATCGCGGCCTTGTTCCGACGGCGAGGTGCGGACGGCCCTCAAGGAATTGACCGGACGCCCGCTGATATCGCTGCGCGGGTACGGGGCCTATGACCATGATCGTCCCGCCATCATCGACGCCATCGCCTCGCGCCAGGAATTCCTGACTTCCTACACGCCTTATCAGCCGGAAGTGTCCCAAGGGACCTTGCAGTATATCTTCGAATACCAGACCATGATTTGCGAATTGACGGGCATGGACGTCAGCAACGCCTCGATGTACGATGGCTCGACGGCGGCCGCCGAAGCCATGATGATGGCCGTCAACCAAACAGGTAGGTCCCGTTTTCTCGTGGCCGAAGGGCTTCTGCCCCAAGTTTTGGAAACGCTGAAGACCTACGCCCATTTCCGCGGCGTGGAGTTGGTCACCATCCCCATGACCGAAAAAGGATTGGTCGATCAAGTCCGGCTCACGGACGCGCTACAAACGCCGAGCGCCGGATTCCTGATGGCTTACCCAAACCGGTTTGGCATCATCGCTTCGCTCAAGGATTTTGCCCCCTTAGTCCATCCAAGCGGGGCACTTTTGCTCGTATATGCCGATTTATTGGCGCTGAATGTCTTCAGCACGCCAGCCCAAGCCGAAGCCGACATCGTCTGCGGCGAAGCCCAAACCTTGGGCATCCCCCTCAGTTTCGGAGGCCCCTACCTTGGTTACTTGGCCACCAGCAACCGCTATGTCCGGAAAATGCCGGGCCGCATCTGCGGGATGACCAAAGACAATCGGGGCCAGCGAGCCTACGTCTTGACGCTTCAGGCTCGTGAGCAGCACATTCGCCGCGAAAAAGCCAACAGCAACATTTGCTCGAACCAATCGCTCATGGCCTTACAGGCCACCATCTATGCGGTGACGCTTGGACGGGCCGGATTGAAAGAAGTGGCCGTCAATGCCATCAAAGCCACCCATTATCTGGCTGAACAACTGATTAAAACGGAAAAATTCGATTTGACCTACCCGGCACCTTATGGTTATGAAGTCACGTTGACTTATCAAAAAAACATCTATGAATTGAACAAGCGGCTTGAAGCGAAAGGTTATCTGGGGGCGATGCCCCTCGATCAGCATCGCGGCGTTTTCTACGCCAGCGAGAAGATGACCAAAGCTTCGCTCGACGCCTTTGTCCAAGCCGTGGAGGTGGCCGACCATGAAATACGATAAATTGATTTACGAATTGTCGGTGCCCGGGCGTCGCGCTTACAATTTGCCGGAGCAAGATCTGCCCGACTTTGATTTGGAAAAGACATTTGGGACCGCTATGTTGCGGGAAGAGGCTCCCGACCTTCCCGAAGTGTCGGAACTCGACGTCGTCCGCCACTACACCAACCTGTCCAAGTTGAATTTCGGCGTCGAAAGCGGGTTTTATCCACTCGGCTCCTGCACCATGAAATATAATCCGAAAATCAACGACGAAGTGGCTACTTTTGAAGGCTTCAGGGCCATCCATCCGCTTCAATCAGGAGCGACCGTGCAACCGTTATTGCGTCTATACGACGAATTATCCGCCATGCTTACGAACATTTCGGGCATGGATGCCACCTCGCTCAACCCGTTTGCCGGCGCTCACGGCGAATTGACCGGGTTGATGATCATGAAAGCGTATCACGAACGCCGCGGCGATTTAAAGCGCACCAAGATGATAATTCCCGACAGCGCCCATGGCACCAATCCGGCTTCCGCCGCCATGCTGGGCTTCGACTGTATCACCATCAAGTCGACCCCGAATGGCCTCGTCGATTTGGAGGCATTGAAGCAAGCCCTATCCGATGAAGTGGCCGGCATCATGCTCACTAATCCCAACACGTTGGGATTGTTCGAAACGGATATTTTGGAAATCAGCCACCTGGTCCATGATTCAGGCGGACTTCTATATTACGACGGCGCCAATCTAAACGCGTTGCTCGGCGTGGCCCGTCCCGGGGACATGGGTTTCGACATCATGCATATGAATCTGCACAAAACCTTCTCGACTCCGCATGGCGGAGGCGGGCCCGGCAGCGGACCGGTCAGCGTTAAGCAACATCTGGCTCACTTGTTGCCGAATCCGCGCATCGTTAAAGCCAATGGGCGCTATGAGATCGTCCAAGACCCGCAGTCGATTGGCCAAATTAGCGGTTTCTATGGGAACTTTTTGGTTTACGTCCGCGCTTATGCTTATCTTAAGGCGATGGGGACCGCCTTGAATTTGGTCGGTCCTTATGCCGTCTTGAATGCCAATTACGTCAAAGCCAAGTTGCGCGATCGCTATGCGCTGGAAATCGATGCCCCGTACATGCATGAATTCGTCTTCAACGGCTTGGTCGACAAAACGACCGGGGTTCGGACGCTTGACATCGCCAAGCGGCTTTTGGATTACGGGGTCCACGCCCCGACGATTTATTTCCCGCTGTTGTTCGAGCAATCGATCATGATTGAGCCGACCGAAGTCGAAAGCCGAGCCACGCTCGACCAATTCATCGACATCATGGCTCAGATCGCCGAGGAAGCCAAACACGAACCCGACTGCGTCAAACTGGCTCCGCACCTGACGCCGGTCGGCCGTCTCGACGAAGTCAGCGCCGCGCGGCATCCGGTCTTGAAATTCAAAGATTATGAACCCAAGATTTGATTACATCGTCATCGGCGCCGGTCCCGGCGGCGTTGAAGCCGCTTTGGAAATCAGACGGCAAAACCTGTCGGTCCTTTTAATCGAGAAGGACAAGTGGGGCGGGACTTGCCTTCATCAAGGATGCATTCCCACCAAGGCCTTGCTTCACGCCACGAAACAACCGTTTAACGGGGATTTGCTGGTGTTATTCGCCGAAGTATTCGCCAAAATCGAAGCGATTGCCTCGAATTTGGTCATCAATTTGAAGCAGGCCGGGGTAACGCTGATCCAAGGTCAGGCCACCATTGTCGACGCCAATCAAGTCCGGGTCGACGATCAAGTTTATGAGACCGATCAGGTGATTTTCGCCGGCGGATCGGCCCCGATCGTGCTTAAAATACCCGGAATCGAGGGACCCAACGTCTACGATAGCGAAACGATTTATTCGTTGTCGACCCTTCCTAAACGCATGGCTATCATCGGAGGTGGCTATATTGGATTCGAATGGGCGACTATTTTCACCAATCTCGGTGTCGAGGTTACCATTTATGAAGCGCTCCCGGCCGTGCTATCGGGCTTTGACGACGACTTGGTGCGCCGTTTTCTGACGCTACAAAGGCACCGTCGACTGATGGTCAAAACCAATAGCAAGGTCAACTCCCTCGATGAGCATCAAGGGCAAGTAACCCTAACTTCATCCGACGGCACGTCCGACTACGATGCCGTCATGGTGGCGGTCGGCCGCCGGCCAATCGATATCGACTTGCCGGAAGGCGTCATGAAGTTGGGCGATGCTTCGGGATCCCCTTTGTTGGCCCACAAGGCCAGCGCCGAAGCCAAAGCCTTGTTCACCCACGACTTCCATGAGCGGATCATCCCTTCGGCCATGTTCACGGAACCGGAAATCGCCGCCACCGGATTGACTGAAAAGAACCTTAAAGCCCAAGGACGCGAGTATGCGACTGTGAAGCTTCCCTACCGGGCCAACGCCAAGGCTTTCGTCACCGGCGTTGACGAAGGTTATGTCAAACTGATTGTTGATCCCAACAAGGAATATTTACTGGGTGCGGCCATCATCGGCCAGGGGGCCAGCGACATCATCAATGTTTTGACGTTGGCCATCGAGGAGAACATACCCATCGCCAAATTAAAACGCCTGGTCTTTCCCCATCCGACGATCGGAGAGGTGATCGGCCAAGCGTTATCGAGTATCTAGAAAAAAACGGCATGTGCCGTTTTTTATTTGGAAATTTGCTTTTTGACGTCAAGGACCAGCTTTTGGAAACTGGGGAAATCGTTGATGGCCAACTCGGACAGCATCTTCCGGTTGATGGCGATGTTGGCTAAGCGGAGGCCGTGCATCATTTGGCTGTAGGAAATGTCGCACATGTGGCAAGCGGCATTGATGCGCTTGATCCACAATTTACGGAAATCGGACTTGATATTGCGCCGATCGTTGTAGGCGTATTGGAGCGAGTGCATGACTTGCTCTTGCGCGGTTTTAAATAAAATGTGCTTGCTGCCGAAATAGCCGCTTGCTTGCTTCAGGACTGCTTTGCGTCTTTGACGGGTGACGATGCCACCTTTGACTCGTGCCATGTTGTGTTCCTCCGATTACGAAATTAAGATGCGGACCCGCTTAACATCGGTCGGGTGCATTTGGCGGCCCTTTTGCAGGTGCCGTTTTTGCTTCGTGGTCTTATTGGGAGCCAAGTGGCCGGTATAGGCGGACTTGTGGATGATTTTCCCGGTTTTGGTAATCTTGATGCGCTTCATCAAGGCGCGTTTGCTTTTCATTTTAGGCATAATGTTGTTCCTTCATTTCTTGGCTTTGCTAGCTAGGATTGCGATGAGCAATTTCCCTTCAAGGGCCGGTTTTTTCTCGATGGTGGACAGGTCTTCGACCATTTGGATGAATTTTTCCATGGTGGCGTTGCCGTTTTCCTGATGGGCGATTTGCCGGCCGCGGTAGCGCAGGGCGACTTTGATCTTGTTGCCTTCTTCAAGGAAGCGACGAGCCGCTTTGACTTTGACCATCAGGTCATGTTCGCCGATCTGGGGCGTCAATTGCACCTCTTTGATGTCGATGACGTGCTGGTTTTTCTTGGCTTCGCGCTGTTTCTTTTGCTGATCGAAACGATGCTTGCCGTAATCGAGAATCTTGCACACGGGCGGATTGGCGCTCGGAGCCACGCAGAGGAGATCCATGTCGAATCCGGCCGCCGCCGCGAACGCGGCATCGCGCGACAAGATTCCGAGTTGTTGACCTTCGGGTCCGATGACGAGCATCCGCGGAAAACGGATCGTCTCATTGACGAGATCGCTCGATTTTTGGTTGGGCTTGACGGGAAAATTATAATAAGCTATACAAGTGTCCTCCTGCTAATAAAAAACGGGCGCAAAGCGCCCGTTATCGTGTTCGACTAGCTATTGACCTATCCAGTGACTGAATCAGGTGAGAAGGGGCGCTTCTGCTTTCTATTTTTATTGCTCGTTTATATTAACAATATTGCGATGGGTTGTCAATCATTTAATCACAGTCGGCACTTGGGATTTCTTGGCGATCTCGTCGAGCAAGCCCTGAATCAACTCATCAAGGCCGAACGGGACCTGCGTTTCAAGGCCGTAGCGCCGCGCCATGACCGTTTGGGCGGCGGCTTCCTTGTCGCCGACCACCAAGGTGACTGGTATTTTGTTGACTTGGGCGTTGCGGAGCCGGTAGCCGAGCTTTTCTTCGCTGGCGTCGAGTTCGACCCGCAGCCCGTTTTTGGTCAAGGCAGCCACCACTTGCTTCGCGTAGTCTAGATGCAATGCTTGATGGACTGGCAAGACGATGGCTTGAACCGGGGCTAGCCATAAGGGGAAGGCGCCCCCGTAATGTTCGATCAAAATGCCGATGAACCGTTCAAGGCTGCCGTAGATGGCGCGGTGCAACATGATGGGACGGACTTTTTCGTTATTCTCGTTGATATAGGTCAAATCAAACCGCTCCGGCAAATTCATGTCGAGTTGGATCGTGCCGCATTGCCAGATTCGGTTCATTGAATCCTTGAGTTTGAAGTCAAGCTTGGGCCCGTAGAAGGCCCCGTCGCCGGGATTCAGCGTAAAGGGTTTTCCAATCGAACGGCAGGCTTCGGCCAAGGCCGCTTCCGACTTGTCCCAAATGTCAATCGAACCGATATAGTCTTTTTCAGGCCGGGTCGAAAGATGGATGTCGTACTTCAGGCCGAAAATGTCATAGAAGTAATCGAACAGGTGCAAAAGTCGGACTACTTCGCTGATCAATTGATCGGGCCGGCAGTAGATGTGGGCGTCGTCTTGGGTGAAATTACGGACTCGGAAGAGGCCGCTGAGGGCCCCGCTGGCTTCATGGCGGTGGACCAAGCCGAGTTCCCCAACCCGCAACGGCAAGTCTTTGTAGGAGTGCAGGCTGTTTTTGTAAACGAGCATGCCGCCGGGGCAGTTCATCGGTTTGATGGCGAAATCCTTGTCTTCGATCGACGAGGTATACATGTTTTGGCGGTAATTGTACCAGTGACCGCTGATTTCCCAGAGTTCGCGCGATAGCATGATCGGGGTTTCGACGAAGGTATAGCCTTCCCGGCGATGGACTTCGTACCAAAACCGTTCCAGAACCGTCTTCAAGGTCAAGCCTTTGTCAAGCCAGAAGGGAAAACCGGGCCCATATTCGGAAATCATGAACAAGCCGAGTTCCCGGCCGAGTTTACGGTGGTCGCGCAGTTTCCGTTGTTCCAGCAGCTCAAGATGGGCCGACAAAGCCTCTTGGCTGAAGAAGGCCGTCCCATAGATGCGGGTCAACTGCTTATTGTCGCTATTGCCGCGCCAATAAGCGCCGGCAACCGATAGGAGCTTGAAGTGCTTAACATAGCCGGTGCTCGGCAGGTGCGGGCCGGCGCACAAATCCAGAAAATCGCCTTGGCGATAGAGGCTGATCTGATTGTCGATGTCCTTGATCAGCTCGACCTTGTATTCGTTGTCCTTGAAAAGGGTCAAGGCCGTTTCCTTATCGACTTCCTCGCGGAGAATCGGAAAATTGGCTTGGCTCAGCCGTCTCATTTCCTTTTCGATGGCCGGAAAGGCCGCGTCGGTGATGACGGTCGGAGTATCGACATCATAATAGAAACCTTCCTCAATACTGGGCCCGAAGCCGAATTTGATGCCGGGATACAAGTTTTGAAGGGCTTGGGCCATCAAATGCGAGGCATCGTGTCGCAACATGGAGAGAGCCTCGGGGTCGTTTTCGTCGATGAAGGCCAGCGTACCGTCATGATCGATCAATCGGCGCATGTCATAAAGGTGCCCGTCGAGGCGATAGGCCAGGCTTTTCTTGGCGAGGCTCGGGCTGAGCGTTTTGGCCAAGTCAAAACCGGATAGGGGTTCCTTCAATTCGTAGGGTTGGCCATCCATCAGTATCAGTTTCATCATGTTCACATCCTCCTAAATAAGAAAAGCGTCCTTATAAGGACGCTTAATGCGCGGTACCACCTTAATTCGCATCAATCGATGCGCTCTCGAGTGCGTTAACGCCGCCGACGGCGAATTCATCATTCGCGGCTCCGAAGCGGTACTGATCGCCACCCAACGGAATCCTCGCACCGAGTCGATTCCTCGCTGATTTGGGCTAGCGGCAGCGTGTCTTCATCTTCGCCAGTAGTCAAATTATAGAACTTGACCGGGATAAAATCAATTACGAAGCGACTTTGAGATTGAATCCGAAGCCGACCGTGCCCGGGCCGGTATGGGCGCAGACATTGATCGACAGGGGCCGGAGATGGATTTCGAAATTCGGGAAATGCTTTTCGAGCATGGCGTACATCATTTCGATGTTGGCCGTCGTCGTATCGAATTGCAGGATGTCGATGCTGAATTTATTGGCTTCGAACTTGTTGGCTTTTTTCATTTCGACCAAGGCTTCTTCGATGGCTTTCTTCAAACTGCGCGTGGCGCCTTTCTTGCCGATGCCGCCGTCTTCAAAGGTCAAGATGGGCTTGAGGCCGATAAAATTGCCGATGGCGGCCACGGTTGCGGAAACCCGCCCGCCGTTTTTAAGGAAGGTCAGCGATTCGGGTACGAATATCACGTATTCTTGACCAATGCGTGGCATGATCTCGTCTTTGATGGCCAGGGCTGACAAACCTTCGTCGCGCAGTTTCAAAGCTGTCAAGACGTGGTTGGCCATGAACGAACAGATCGAATAAGAGTCGATGACGATGACTTTATCGCCGTATAAATCGCGGCAGGTTACCGTGAAGAGCTCAAACATCGACGATAATTTGCTGGAGATGGTGAAATGAACGACTTGCTCGTAGCCTTGCTCAAAAATGGCGTTGAAGAAGTTTTCAATTTCGACCGGCGTCGGGGTAGAGGTCGAAATGCGGCTGCCGGCCCGCATGAAAACGGCCAGCTCCTCTTTGGTGATGTCGATGTCGTCGTGGTATTCCTTGCCGTCGACGATGACGTTCAAGGGCATCACGAAGATGCCGATCTCTTTGGCTTCGACTTGGGTGATTGACAATGTGGAATCGGAACTGATGGCGATCTTCATAAGGCGTCTCCTTATCTGGTTTTGGTGTTAACAGTCGGGGTCGACAACACTAATGAGGCCGCCCCCATCAATCCGGCGTCATCGCCGTATTCGGCGACCGCCAATGGCACGCGGTGGACCTTGCGGGTCAGTTTTTCAAAGAAGACGTCACGCGACTTCATGACCCCGCCGGTTATGGCAATCATATCAGGTTCGAAGAGATTCTGCACTCGATTTATGAAAGCGGCCATCAAATCCAGCCAATCCTCGAAGATGGCCAACGCTTGGGGATTGCCGCTGTTGACCAAACTGAAAAACAGGCTCGTCGCTTGGATTTCAAGCCCGTTCATGGCGCACAAGGCCATGAGACCGGACCCGGAGGCGATTCGTTCGAACTCGTGGTACTTTCCTTTATAAGGAAATAAGGTATGGCCGATTTCATAACTCGAATTGACGAGCTGATGATCGACGACCAAGGCGCCGCCGACACCGGTGGAAATGGTGATGAAGTAGGTGCGTTTGCTTCGTTTGCCGGCGCCGAGGTTGGCTTCGCACAGGGCGGCCATTTCGGCGTCGTTACGAATATAGACCGGTTTATGGAATCGTTCTTTTAGAAAAGGGGATAGCGGCACGTCGTGGATATGGATGTTTGGCAAGGTGATGATGTGTCCCGAGGAATCGACTTGGCCGGGCACCCCGATCGAAATGGCGCTGATGTCTTTGAAATCGCATTCCAAGGCTTCGATCGTAGCGGCCACTTGTTCCATAAAGGCGGCTTTATCCCCGATCTTCGTCGGAAACCGCATCACTTTCACGATGTGAAATTGCTCATCGATCAAGGCGATGCGCATGTTGGTGCCGCCGATGTCCATGGCGATGATTGGCTTCACAAGGCTTCCTCATTCAATTGGTTGAGGGTTAAAATTTTCATGAAATTGGTTTTACCGGCGCCAGTCGGGACCCCACCGGTCAATAAGATCGGGGTGCCGCTAGGGTAACCCAGTTGCCGGGCTTTCAGGAGGGCCATCACTTCCATGTCTTCGATCAATTGCGGGAGCTGCGAGGCCAAAAAGGCATAGGCCCCCCAGACGAGACCCAATTCGAGAACCGTCTTGCGGCAATCGGAAATGGCGATGATTGGACAAACGGGGCGGGCTTTGGATATGCGTCTGACGGCGTTGCCGGTTTCGGTGAAGCAGACGATCAATTTCGCTCCGATTAAAATGGCGGTGTTGGCGACCGAGTTGGCGATGGCGTCGGAATTGACTTTCTGACTGCTTTCATACGCCTCAAGTGACAATTTGGCGTAATCGAGTTCGCGTTCCATCGTCTCGGCGATTTTGGCTTGCATCGAGGTGGCTTCAATCGGGTAGGCCCCGGAAGCCGATTCGGCCGAGAGCATGACGGCGTCGGTGCTTTCGACGATGGCATTGGCCACATCGCTGACTTCAGCCCGGGTTGGGCGCGGATGGGTTTGCATCGAATCCAACATTTGGGTAGCCGTGATCACTGGTTTTCCGTAGCGACGGCACAAGGCGACAATCCGTTTCTGGACGAGGGGGACTTCCTGGGCTGGAATTTCGACGCCAAGATCGCCCCGGGCTACCATCAGTCCGTCGCTGACGCGCAAAATGGCTTCTAAGTTTTCAACCCCTTCGGGGTTTTCGATTTTAGCGATGACCGGGATCGGGGCTCCGCCTAGTTGGCGTACTAACTCTTTGATGTCAAGGACGTCTTGAGGACGTCGAGTGAAACTGGCGGCGATGTAATCGACCTGATGGGCGACGCCAAAGGCCAAATCTTCGCGGTCGCGTTCGGAAATGAAGGGCATCGACAATCGGGCAAAGGGGGCATTGACGCCTTTGCGGCTTTTGAGCCGATGGGCGTTAAGGGCCTGGACGATCAGCTCGCGGTTGGTTAAGTCTTTTTTGATGATAAGCAAATCGAGGTTCCCGTCGTCGATCCGTAGATGATCGTTGACTTTGACGTCGTCGAACAAATTGGGATAACTGACCGAAACGCGGTCGATCGTTCCCATGATGGGGGTCATTGAGATGGCGAACACGTGATCTTTGGGCACGTCGAAAGCGTCGTTTTCCAATAGCCCGAGGCGAATTTCGGGACCGCGGGTGTCAAGCATGACCGGCACGTAGATGCCGGTTTCTTCGGCTAATCGCCGAGCCATTTCGATCTTTTTTTGATGGCCTTCGTAATCGCCATGGGAAAAATTGATCCGCATGACGTTCATCCCGGCTTTGACGAGTTCCAAGAACGTTTCATAACGATCCGAAGCCGGTCCGACGGTGCAGACGATTTTGGTTTTTTTGCTGATGTTGATCATGATTATTTCAACGTGTCGATGACTTTGACCAGGTGCGAATGGGGATTACGTTGCATCGCCAAGGCTTCGTAAATATCGTAGTCGACCATTTGGTTGCCGACGATGGCGATGCAGCGACCGGATTTGCCTTGGCACAGGCAATCGATGGCGTAAGCACCCATGCGTGAAGCTAAAATACGGTCGAAAGCCGATGGAGATCCACCCCGTTGGATGCGGCCGAGGACTTCGGCTCGGGCTTCGAATCCGACCTCGCGTTCGATTTCGCGGGCCAATTCTTGAACGTCGAACAGTTTTTCGCTGACGATGATCATCGCGTGCTGTTTGGCGGATTTCTTTTGGGCGTGCATGGCGTCCATGATGTCCTGTCTTGGAATCAAATGGTCGCTGGACACGATCAATTCGACCCCGCAGGCAATGCCTGAAAACAAAGCCAGGTCGCCGGAACGGTTGCCCATCACCTCGATGATCGAGCAGCGTTGGTGGCTCGAGGTCGTGTCCCGGAGCTTGTCGACGGCTCCGACGATGGTGTTCAAGCAGGTATCGAAACCGATCGTGTAATCGGTGCAGGCGATGTCGTTATCGATGGTGCCTGGCAAACCGATGCAGTTGATGCCCATCTCGGAGAGCTTTTTGGCACCCATGTAGGTTCCGTCTCCACCGATGACGACCAAGGCGTCGATGCCATGCTTCCGCAATTGCTCGACCCCGCGTTGGCGCACGGATAAATCGGCAAACTCGGGCAAGCGGGCCGATCGGATGATGGTGCCTCCTAGGTTGATGATGCTGGAAACGAACGAGCGGTCGACCTGTTCGATCTGTCCTTCGACCAGACCTTTGTAGCCATTATAAATAACGAACATCTCTTTGCCGTTTTTAAGCCCGGCGCGGACGATGGCCCGGATGGCGGCGTTCATGCCCGGCGAGTCGCCGCCGGAAGTCAATACACCAATGCGATTAACCATAAATTCATCCTTTTCATCAATCTAAAAAATATTTTACCATTTTCGTATAGATTGGTTAATTGAAGAAAGATATTTTACTTGAAAGAATTGGTTTTCCACGCCAAACTGTACTTTTTCATGCGTTCGGACAGGGCGCGTTTGTTGCGGAGGCTTTCTTTGAGGTATTGGTGGCGGGTCCCACGGGGGATGACGACGAACGAGGGAATCTCGGCCATGCTCTTTTTGAGGTGTTTCTTGATTGAGGCGTAATCGAACATCTTGCAGGAGAAGATGTCGAAGAGGATGTCTCCGGTGGCCAAGTTGTAATGGAAGCTGATGTGGCTCTCGGCAATCATCGTCAAACCGGAAATGTAATTGGGATTTTCATTGGCGTCATAAATGACGTATGGCCGGATGATCGGGGTCATTTCCACGTCATGGACCAATTGCTCCAAAAATTTGAAGATGAATTCCATGGTGACCGGTTTCTTGGCTTTCATCCGGGCGAGAACGTGGGGGCCAAAGATATCTTGGGGTTCAAACGGGACGACTTCCTCGCGCCCGATGCTCCGATCGACGGTGACCACATTGGATTTTTCCTTGTCGAAAGCCCAGTTCTCGTAGAACATCGATTCGGCTTTGGTCTCGCTGAAATCATCGGGGGAGTACAAGTCGACGAAATAACAGGCTAGTAGCGGGAAGGTGTGGATGGTCAAATGGCCGCCCCTTAAAAAGACGAAGGCGCTGACGCCGATGTCTTCCGGTTCCACCCCATAGTAGTAAGGCAACAAAAACGGCGGAGCCACAGGGTTAAGCTTCAGGCGCGCCGTGATTTCATTCAAAGTATTTTGGATGTGTTTGACATCGTTGAGATTGTTGCGTTTGACACCGTATGCGTCAAGCATGAAATGTTTCATGGATATTCCTCGTGGACCAATAAAATCCTAACAAAAACGATTAGCAATCACAATAGAAATAATTTATGGTCAAATAGCGACGGGCGAGGCGAAACTTATCCACCGCGGAAAGTGTTGCCCAAGACGCCGTTTTCGGCATCACTGTGGAAAAAACCTCACAGACACGATCAAAAATTTACTCGTTTGCAACGCATTTTTCCGTTTCCAAAGCGTGAGGTTTGATATATGCTATTAATATTAGAGAGCCCAATGAAATATTTATCGACCCACGATTTCTTCTTGATCCGGAGACAAAGCCTCATCTCCGACGCCGACCGCCGCTTGGTCGTTGAATTGTACCAGCCTTTGATCGGCCAACGGGGCGCAGCTTTGTTTTTGACTTTGGATGCCTTCTTGGATCTTTTCGTTGAAAGCCAACCTTGGCTTGTTGACACCTTGACCAATCACATGCAAATCACCATCGCCGAGTTATCGGTGGCCAAGGCTGCCCTCGAAGCGGTTGGACTGCTTAAGACGTATTCAAAAAAGCACGCCGATTATCAGGAACATGTCTTCGAACTATATGCACCGAAAAGCCCATCGGCATTCTTTGACGATGTGATTTTGCGCGGCTTGTTGGAACAATACGTCGGAGCGGCCATGGTGCAACGGTTCCGCCTTCGCTACCAAGCCCCGCGCGGCCTCGAAGGTTATGAGGAGGATTCGGCTTCATTCGGCGAAGTATTTCATCCCGATTTCAGCAATCCGCTGTATGCCAAAGACCACCCAGAAACCTTGCTTGGGCGTCAAAGCGGTCATCCCGAGTCGCATTTCGACCGGCGGGCTTTCGCCGACGAGGTTTTGAAAAAGAGCACCTTGAAGCCCAACGTGATCACCGAGGCCGTCCTCGAAGAAGTCGATCGCATCGCCAACTTGTATGGCATCGACGAATTGGCCATGGCCGAAATCTTTCTGACCGCCGTCGTCACGAACGGCCACACCATCGTCGATTTCGACAAACTGAAAGACATGGCCGCCCTCGAAACCAAATTTGCCTTTGCCAAGACGCGCCGCCGCAGTTTGACCAAAGTCACGAGCGCCACCTCCAAAGCCCAGAAAATCCGCCTGATGGAAGAAACCGATCCCAAAACCTATTTGCGCTACCGCAATCACAATACGGCCCCGACTCCCGCCGATTTGAAACTGATCAACGACATTCAGGAAAATTACCGCTTGCCGTTTTCGGTCATCAACGCCTTGCTCGATTTCGTTTTGGAAATCGCCGATTTGACGCTGCCGCGGGCTCTCGTGGAAAAGATCGCATCATCTCTGGCCCGGGCCCAAGTCCATTCATCGGTCGACGCCATGGAATACCTGCTAAAGACTACCAAAAGGAAAAAAACGACCAAAAGCGTCCCCACCCCGGTTATCGAGCCGGAACCCGCCAGCGGTGAAGCGATTGACATCGAGGCTCTGATTGCTTCTTATGAAAAGGAAAAGGCAGGTTCGAAATGATGGATAAAGTCAAAATAACCGATCTCTTCGACGACAACCTTGACGCGGCCATTGCCGAGCAGTACCAAAGCCTGATTGCTGATCCCCGCGTCAATCAAGAAATCAAGCGCTTAGGGGCGAGCGAGTCCGAGGTCAAGGAAAACATCGCCGCCTTCATCGCTTTTCAAGACGATCAATCGTATTGTTCATCATGTCCGGATTTGTCCGGTTGCCAAAAGCCCCAAAGGCATTATCAGGTGCGGTTGGAACGCGTCGGGCGTTTCATTGAGAGAACCTTTGCCCCATGCCCGCTCCTCATGGCGAAAATGGAACAGGATCGCCGCTATTTGTATAGCGATTTTGATGAAAACTGGAAAGAGGCCACACTGGCCCGCCTCGATGGCAAACAATCGCGTACCCAGGCAATCGCCGCCGCCTTGGCGGTCATTCGGGGCCAATCGTATCGTTGGCTGTTCCTGACTGGAGCCCATCGCGTCGGCAAAAGCTATTTGATGGTGACTTTCATCAATGAACTGCTGTCTCAAGGCGCTACCCAAGCCGCCGTCATCAACGCCGGGATTCGTTTCAAAGAATTGATGGACGCCGCCATCAACGACAAAGCCGGCTTCAAGCCATTGTTCGAACGCCTGGCCACGGTCGACGTCCTCGGTATCGACGATTTCGGCAATGAATACAAAAGCGATTTCCTCCGGGACCAGATCGTTTATCCGCTCTTGCTCGAACGGGCTAAAAACAAAAAAATCACGTTGTTTACCAGTGATTTCAAGATACACGAAATCGGTACGCTGTACGCCACGAGCGACGCCGGCAAAATCCGCAGTCGGCAACTCGTCCGCCTTTTGAAGGATTACGCCGAAAACGAATTAGAGGTCGGTGGACTCAGCGGCCTGTATTGATTCGGCGACGGCCGTGTCGACGGCCTGGCGGCCCGCCTTCATGAAATCTTCAACCGACGCGTCATTGACCAAAAGGAGATCGACGCGTTTTTCATAGACCGGGAATTGGTTCGTGGCCGCTAAGCTCAAGGCCAAATCCGGATCGGGATAATCGGCTAAGATGCGCTTTTCAAGAAGTGCGGGAGAAACCTTGACGCCGATGACGTATTGACAGAAACCATCCCACTTGGCTTCGTATAGCAAGGGGACTTCGATGAAGACATGGGTAGACGTTTGCTTGGCAATCCATGCCAGGACGCGTTTTTTCAAAATCGGATGCACCCATTTTTCCAAATGCTTTTTGGTTTTGGGCTCTTTGAGGATGGCCTTCAACACCACCTTGGCATCGAATTCATGGTGAGGGAACGGCGTTTTCAATATCGCTTCCAATTGGGCGAGGCTACCCGGTTCTCGGTAGAGGTCTCGGACGAGGGCATCGCTGGACAAGGTCGGGTAACCGCGTTCGCGGGCAATCTTCAAGAGGGTCGATTTGCCCGAATGCATCGTCCCGGTGATGGCGATGACTAGAGGACGGGCCCGGTTGATTTGACAGCGGGGACAATAGGTCGAACCCCGCCCTTTGACTTGGATTTTGGTCAAGGGATGACCGCAGCGAAGGCAAGGTTCTTCGGCGCGGCCGTAAGCCAAGAGCCGAAGCTGGAACCGGCCGTCAACCCCTTGGGCGGCATGATAAGTTCGAACCGTGGAACCGCCGGTCTCGATGGCGGCTTGGAGCACGAGCTTCGATTGCTCAAGCAACCGCTGGGCTTCAGGTAAAGTCAAGCGATGGCCGGGCAGTTCCGGATGGATCCGGGCTTTGAAGAGGACTTCGTCGGCGTAAATGTTGCCAAGCCCGGTCATGATCGTTTGGTCAAGCAGCAATTCTTTGATGGGGCGCGTCGATTGATGGTAGGCCGACCATAGGGGACCAGCTTCTTCGATCACGAATGGTTCCGGCCCGACCTTGGTCAATGGTTCCTCAAGGAGGTAATGAGCGACATCGGTCAATTTCATGATGCCGAAACACCGCGAATCGTCATAGACGAGTTTGCCCCCGTCGGTGAAATGAAAGACGATCCGGGCATAGTCGCTGTCGGGTTCACGCTCTTTCAAGACGAGGAACTTTCCTTCCATCCGCAGGTGCGAAATCATGGTCAAATCGGTATCGAAAGTGAAGATCAAGAACTTCCCGATCCGCAAGATCTTTTTGAAGGTGCGCCCGGTCAAAGTCGACTTGAAAACGGCGTGATCAGACTGGACCATGCGCCAATAATGGACGGTCACCTCGGCAATGGTGCGGTTGATGATGGCCGGTTCCAACAACCGGCGGACGGTTTCCACTTCGGGCAGTTCGGGCATAATCAATCCTTCAAATCGTACCAAGTGCGGCCTTGGGTGGCCACCACCTGGAGTTTGACCTCGAGCGGGAGGGCGTTTTCCATCGTGTCGAGTACGAGCGGTTTCAGGATATCGACTTCCTGAAGCGGTACTTTGAATACCAGTTCGTCGTGAATTTGCAAGACGAGGCGGCTGGAAAGATGCCGTTTCGTTATCTCAGCATCGATTTTTATCATGGCCAGCTTGATCAAATCGGCGGCCGTGCCTTGGATCGGGGCGTTCATGGCCGCCCGCTTGGCGAATTCCCGGGTTTGGTAGTTGCTGTCATGGATTTCGCGCAAGTAACGTCTTCGCCCGATTAATGTCGTGACGAAACCATTGGCCTGGACTTGGTCGACCAAGTCGATCATGTATTGCTTGACTTCGGGATAAGCGGCATAAAAAGCCGTGATGATCTTGCGCGATTCCTCAGGCGGGATTTCCAGTTGTTCGGACAAGCCCCAATCGGAAATGCCGTAGATGATCCCAAAGTTGACGGCTTTGGCCTTGCGCCGCATCAAGGAGGTAATCTCCCCATCGTGGGCAAATAGCCGTTTGGCCGTGGCCGCGTGGATGTCCTGGTCGCGGTTAAACACCTCGATTAAAGCCGGGCAGTGGCTCAAATGGGCCAGAATTCGCAGTTCGATCTGTGAGTAATCGAATGACATCAAAACGTATTTTTCATCGGGATAATAGAAAGCTTGGCGCACCAAGCGGCCTTCTTCGTCTCTTAAGGCGATATTCTGGAGGTTCGGGTCGGTGCTTGAAAGGCGGCCGGTGCTCGTCAACGCTTGGTTGAAGACGGCGTGGAGTTTCCCGTCGGGATAAATTTGGTCGATCAAGGTGTCGATGTAGGTCGAGAGAAGCTTGGCATATTTCCGGTGCTCCAATAAAAGTGCCGGGAGCGGATGGCGGTCGGCCAATGACTTTAAGACGTCGGCCCCGGTCGAACCTTTGCGGTTTTTGGGTAGACCCAACTCATCAAACAAGACGAGGCCCACTTGTTTGGGCGAGGCAATGTTGAATTCATGTCCGGCCGTCTCATAGATTTGTTTCGTAACCTGATCGAGCTTTTGTCTGAATGTCGATCCGATTTGGCCAAGCAGGCGACCGTCGACCGGGAATCCTTCTAGTTCCATCTTGGCCAGGACCAAGGCCAAAGGCATCTCGAGGTCGTATAAAATCGCCAGGCTGTCCTTGATATGGAGCTCAGCTTCGATCTTGTGCCAAAGACGCGGCATGAAATAAGCGACCTGGCCGGCATAATTCGGCTTGCCGGTTGCAAAGAGGGTCGTCTCGTCCTCGAGGGAAAAATTGGCCCCGTACAAACTCAAGATGGCTTCCGGAGCGGTGTTCGACGACGTGTCAAGCGTGTAGGCGGCCAACAGCAAATCGATATATGGCCCGGTCATCGTAAAGTCGAACCGGTGGCAGTAGACATAGGTGGCCTTCAGGTCATAGACGTATTTGGTAATGGCGCCATCGAGGAGGATTTTCCGCAAGGCGGGGTCTTTCCTAGCCGCTTCCAGCGATAAGTAAACGGTCGTCTCCGATCCGCTCAAGGCCAGGCCGTAGACTTCGTTTTTATGGTAGTTGCCATCGGCGGCGTCAAAGTATAGCCCGACGGCGCCTCGATGCTTGAATCCGGTCAATGAAGCGACTTGGCGGATTTCGAGGGCGACCGGGTCTTGGTGCCGCCGCCACGAGATCGGCAGTTTGGTCAAAAACGTCTTCAATTCATAGCGGGCCCCAAAGGCGGTGATCGCTTCGAACTCGTAGCCGTGGTAAACCGTGTCTTCAAGCGAAAACGGCAGTGTCATTTTCGTATCGATGATGGCCAATTGCTTGGAAAGGGCCCCGATCGATTGATGTTCGATTAAATTGGAAGCGATTTTCCCGCCGATGTCGGCGGCGTGGGCGAGGATGTTTTCAAACGTGTGGTATTCGGCCAAGAGCTTGGTGGCCGTTTTGTCGCCGATGCCGGGAATGCCGGGCAAGTTGTCGCTGGCATCGCCGCAAAGCCCTTTGTAATCGGGAATCTGTTCCGGGGTCAGCCCATATTCTTCAATCACGCGATCGCGGTTCATGACCCGGATATCGGACATGCCCCGTTTGATCAGATGGACGTTGATGGTGGCGTTGACGAGTTGCAGGAAATCGCGGTCGGAGGTGTATAAGTGGACCTCATGGCCGTGATCATGGGCCAGCGCCGCGGCGCTACCGGCCACATCGTCGCCTTCATAGCCGTTCATCTCAAAGGTGAAAACGCCCAAGGCAGAAAGCAGTTCCCGGGCAATCGGCATTTGGGTGACCAATTCCTCAGGGGCTTTTTTGCGTTGGGCTTTGTAGGATTCCAGTTGCTGATGGCGAAAAGTCTTGGCCCCGGTGTCAAAGGCGACCAACAAGCCGTCATCGGGCTCGATGTCGTCGAGGATCCGCACCAGCATGTTGGCAAAAATGTAGATGGCGTTCGTGGGAATGCCGTCTTTGGTCCGCATCAAGGTGGTGCCCGGGTAGGCCGAAGCGTAATAAGCTCTAAACAGGAGTGAATTGCCGTCGATAATCGTCAGTCGCTTCACGGATGTTCCTCGATGATGGTGATTTTTTCGGCGACGAAATTGGTGGTTTTGTCGGTTTCGACGTGGCCGGAGATGACCACGAGGCGGTTTTTGTCTAGTTGGGTGGCTACATCGGCGAACGAGCGCGGGAAAACGATCACTTCGATGTCGCCCGTATCGTCATAGACGGTCATGAAGGCCATCGGTTGTCCGGATTTGGTCTTGATGACTTTCCGGGCCCGGATGATGCCCCCGATGGTTAACGACCCTTTAGCTTCCTTGGCTTCGTTGATTGAGGTCAAGTTATACCCGCGCAGGAGGGCTTTCTTGTGTTTATAAGGCGAAGCCGACAAGACCACGCCCAGCGATTCGAGTTCGCGGTCGACGTTTTCGATCATGTCGTCGGCGGCATTGACGAGGCGTGCGTTCGGGATGTTGTTGTTTTTGATCAGGCTTTCGGGCTGTTCGTCCAGGGCGCTGTGAATGGCGGCGTTTTGAAGGCCGTTTGATATCGACGCCCGCAAGGTCGCCCGCGATTTGTGGATGACATCGAACGATCCGGCGTCGATTAAATGCTCGATTTGCTTGGGGCTGATTTTGTCGGTATAGAGTCGGGTGATGAACTCATAGAAACTCTTGAAAGGGCCATTTAATTCCCGTTCTTCGATGATGCGCGCGGCCAAATCCGAAGAAATGCCGCGAATGGCGTTCAACGGAAAATACAGCTTTTGGTCATGGACGCTGAACGAAAGGCGCGACTGGTTGATGTCGGGATTGACGATCGTCACTTTCAGTTGTTGCAATTCCTCGATGTAGTAAGAGAATTTCGTATCGTTGATGGCGTTACTGGTTTCGAGGATGGCCGCGTAGAACTCATAGGGATAATAAACCTTCAAATAAGCCATTTGGCAGGCCAAGACGGCATAGGCGACCGAATGCGATTTGTTGAAACCGTAATCGGCGAATTTGTAGATATGGTTGAAAACCGAGACGGCATGGGCTTGGTGATAGCCTTTGCGGATGGCCCCTTCGACGAAATTTTCTTGGAGCTCGCGAAGTTTTTCGGCGTCTTTCTTGCTGACGGCCCGCCGGAACAAATCGGCTTCCGCCAACGAAAATCCGGCCATGCGCTCGGCGATTTGCATGATTTGCTCTTGGTAGATGATGATGCCATAAGTCGGCATCAGGATGTCGTTGAGTTGGACGTCGAGTATCGACACGTTTTCGGCGCCGGCTTTCCGGGCGGCGTAACTGGCCAGATTGTCCATCGGGCCGGGGCGGAAGATTGCCAAAAGAACCACGATGTCGTCAAAGCTGGTCGGTTTGATTTCCTTGATGGCCCGGCGCATCCCGTCGCTTTCAAGCTGGAACAAGCCCATGGTCAAGCCGGTCCGAATCAAATCGAAAATTTTGCTGTCGGTATAGGGAATGGCGTTCATGGCCAGGTCGATACCATGGTTTTCCTTGATCAATTTCAAGCAATTGTCGACGATGGTCAAATTGCGCAATCCGAGTATGTCCATCTTAAGGAAACCTTGGTCTTCGAGATAATCCATCTCGTATTGGGTGATTAAGTTTCCGTTATTTTCGATCACCGGCAAGGACAGACGAATGTCTTCGTCGTTCAAAACGACGCCGGCTGGATGCATGCCGCTTTGACGGATCAATCCTTCGATCCGAGTCGCCAATTTGACGATTTCAAGACATTCCTTATCGGCCAGGACCACGTTCTTGAAAGCCGGGATCCGCTTGAAGGCGGTTCTTAGATCGAGTTTGCTGTCCGGGAGCGATTTGGCCATGGCTTCGATCGTCCGGGGCGAAAACTTATAGACGCGGCCGATGTCGCGGATGGCTTGCTTGGCTTGAATCGTTTGGAAGGTGATGATGTTGGCCACCCGGTCAGCGCCGTATTTCTGGCGCAGGTAATCGATGACTTCCTCGCGGCGAATATCGGCAAAGTCGATGTCGATGTCCGGCATCGTCTTGCGCGAGGGATTCAAGAACCGTTCGAAAAGAAGTTGGTATTTGATGGGGTCGATGTCGGTTATTTCCAGGGCGTAGCTCACCAAAGATCCGGGCGCCGAACCCCGGCCAGGGCCGACCGGTATCCCGCCGGCGCGGGCATGGTTCACATAATCGGAGACGATGAGGAAATAATCGGAATAGCCCATCTCGTCAATCATGCGCAGCTCATAATCAAGCCGTTGGAGATATTCGATGTTGGTGAAGTCGATATTGCGCTTCTGCAACCCGACGATGGCCATTTCCCGGAGCATCATGGCCGAAGACTGGTTTTTGGCTTTCGGGAATTGGAGCAATGCCCCCCGCTTCTGACTGAAAGTGAACTTGACCTGGCTGGCCAACAGGCCCGTCAAGGCGATTTCTTCAGGGGTGTAGCGTTCCTCGATTTGCTCGGTTTCGTACAAATAATAGGGCCCGGATTCTTCATGTTCTTCAATGGTTTCGTCATGGGCAATCGCATGGGTGATTTTCAGGATGATGGCGTCGCTGGACTTGTGGTACTTGATGAATGGGAAGGCCATCGTTTCGTAATTGTATTTCTTGGCGACTTCCCGGAGATGGTCGGCTAAGTCGCCGTCGCTGGAAGCGTAGATTTCTAAGCCGAGGTAAATGCCGGGGAAAACGGCGTCCAGTTGGGCCAAAGCCGGCGGGATGGCCGCTTGATCGGTATTGAAAAGATGGGGAAGCTGGCCTTGCCTGGTCGAGACGATGGCCAACAAACCATCGCGGTGTTCTTTTAGAAAATCGGCCTTTAACGGCTGACGAGACAGGGCGCTCGTGATTTGAATCAGGTTGCGGTATCCGGTTTCGTCGACGGCCAGTAGCGTGATTAATTCTTCGTTAAACCGAATGTCGAGGCCGGGGATGGCGTCGAGTTGTTGCTTGTGGGCTTCGGCAAAGAACTCCGGGAGCCCGAACAAGACCTGATAATCGGTAATCGCCGCGGCTTTGAAGTTCTTTTCCTTTAAGGCATTGACCAAATGAGCCACGGTAAAACCGCTTTGCAGGAACGAATAGGACGTATAAATATGAAGCGGTGTGAACATGGCGAAAACCTCTTTGTAATCTTATCACATTTTCGGCCGACCCGATATCGGAAAAGCGGCCGCGTTATTCGAGATTATTCGAATAAAGCGTCAAGGGCGGCAACGAATTTCGGGAGTTCGTCCAGGGTATCGATCTTGGCGCCGCTGGCTTGGGCATGGCCGCCCCCGCCGAACTGGGCCGCCACCTGGTTGATGGCCTTTTCCTTGGAACGAATCGAGATACGCCAAACACTGTCTTTGGGGTCTTCGCTGATCGAACACCAGGCGTTGATGCCGTCGATGTTCGAGAAGATGTTGACGTTTTCTTTGCCGCGTTCGGGGGTGATTTTCAGTTGCTGTTGGATCTCGCGGCTCAATAGATAATAAGCTACCCCATGAGGAGAGATGGTGAAGTTATTGAGGACATAGGCGGTGACCTTAAGGTCATCGATGTTTTTCAAATACATTTTTTGATAGACGTCGCGCGACAAATCGATGCCGGTTTCCAGCAAAATGCGGGCGGCCTCGAACGTATGAGGGGAAGTCGATGAATACATGAAGCGGCCCGAGTCTCCGGCGATGCCGGAATATAAGTAGGCGGCCGTCGTTTTCGAAAGGACGCGCCGGCCCGGGAACTGGGCGATCAAACTGGTGATGATTTCGCTCGTGGCGGCCATTGTCGTCACTTCGAGATTGAGGTTCCCAAAGGAATCAACCACCGGATGATGGTCGATTTTAATGACGCAGGCGGCCTTGGCAAAGCGACTGTCGGCGACCCGTTCCCGATTGCCGGTGTCCAGCACGATGGCCAAAAACGGCGTTTCGAAGTAGGCGTCGTCGATGACTTCCATCGGTGGATATAACCGCGGCGTGAACGTCGTGTGGTCGTCGCCGACGTAACGGATGTCTTTCAAGGGGAAATTTTCCTTGAGCCAAGCGACGAAACCCATTTGGGTTCCTAGGGCGTCGAAGTCGGGAATCAAGTGGCGGAAGACGACGATGTGATCGTACTTGACGATTTGACGGAATATCTGCTTCAGTATGTGACGGTAAGGCCGGCTGGCCTTTTTGATGATGGGGTTATTTTTCATAAGACACGCTCCATAGACAAATTGTATGCCATCAGGTTTGATTTACCAAGTAATTTAAATCCAACAATCTTATTTTATGATGGCCGTTATGCTATTGTGAAAAAGATGAAAAACCGCTTGAAAACGGAAATGTTCTTAACGATGGCCGCGGCCGAACGGGCCAGCCGCCCGACGACGATGGAACCCGGTTCCAAAACTTGGGGCTCTGTTTGCCCATTTCTCGACCAAACCGGGGCAGCCTCGTGCCTGCAGCGAATGATCGACGCGAGAAAACCCCTCCTGAGAGCGGAACTTTTGTCACACTATCGGAGTTATTTCTTGATTGATCATGCCGACGGCGAAAACCGTGTTTGGATCAATCAAACCATGACGGGCTTCATGCGTGATGAGCCCTTGCTTCCGTGGGCTTCCAGCGATGAAATGAATATCGATTCGAGTAACTTAGCCCGCTTATTGCCCTTGGCTTGGCGTTTTTCCCGCCATATGGCGATTGATGGCAAAACCATATCCGCTCGCTATGAGTTGATTCACCAGTTGACGACCTTAAGCGTCGGCCATCGCCGAGCCAGCCTAGGGGCCGGGTTACTTATTTCGGCAGCAACGGAGATCATCAAGTCACGGCGGAAATACGGCCGTCCGTTGACGACCCGGCGTCTAGTCAACGCCCTGAGGAAGGGCATCCAAGCTGCATTAAGTTTCTATCATTCGTCGAGCGAATATCGGGGCGAAGCCGGCCACTACGCCCTCTTGCAAACCAATCGGCTTGGCCGCCTCCATCTTGAGGAAGTCCCTGAACGGGAATTACATGCGTCACATTATGTCGTTGACACGGTTATCTTGACGCTATGGCTCATGATCCATGTCAAAAACAAAACTGAATATTACCGTCGCCTCGAAGCGATCCGATCCCCGGAAGTCGGGGCCTGTTCGGGCGGCTTGTTGGGTTTGGCATATGGGTCGCGATATATTAAAAAAGATCCAAGCCGTAACCTGGATCTTGATTGAGACATTTGAAAATTTTACTCACTTAGGATGCGGTAGGTGTCGCGGGCGATCATCACTTCTTCGTCGGTTGGGATGATAGCGACGGTGATGGCGCTTTCCGGAGTGGAGATGATGGCTTTTTTCCCGCGAAGAGGCAGGTTCAATTCGGCATCGTAGCCAATGTTAAGCGCTTCCTTGATCTCGTCGAGGATCATGGCTCGGTAGAACCCGGCATTTTCGCCGACCCCGGCCGAGAATATGATCAAGTCGGCCCCGCCGAGCCGGACGAAATACTGACCGATGTAGTCGGCGATGCGCCGCACGAACAGTTGGCTGGTCAAAATGGCGCGGGGGTTGCCCTTATAGACCTCGGCTTCGACTTCGCGGGTATCGTTGGAAATGCCGGACACGCCGAGAATGCCGGATTTTTTATTGAAAATGTCATACATTTCTTCGTGGGTTTTCCCGCTGCGCAACGCGGCAAAGTGCAATACAGAAGGATCGATGTCGCCGGTCCGGGTCCCCATCATCAAGCCACCAAGCGGGGTCAGGCCCATGGTCGTGGCCACGCATTTTCCATCTTTGATGGCGGCAATCGAAGCGCCGGAGCCGATGTGGCAGGAAATGATTTTAGAGTGAGCCGGATTGTTCAGCAGTTTGATGCCTTCATCGGCTAAATATTGATGCGAGGTGCCGTGGAAACCATACCGGCGGATGTCATATTGTTCGTAATATTCGTAAGGGATGGGAAATAGGTAGTCCTGTGGTTCCATCGTTTGGTGGAAAGCGGTGTCGAACACGGCGACGTGGCCGACATTGGGCAAAATCGATTTGAAAGCTTGATAACCGACCAAATTCGGTTTGTTGTGCAAGGGAGCCAGTGGTATCAAGGCTTCGATGTTGGCGGCGCAGGCGTCGTCGAAGCGCGTGCTCTTGGCATAATACTTGCCGCCTTGGACGACCCGGTGGCCGACCCCGACGATTTCTTCGTAGCTGGCGATGATGTGGTTGTCAACCAAAGCCTTCAGCAGCAATTCGACGCCGACGGCGTGGTTGGGCAACGGATGGATGACGCGGATCTTTTGATCGGCAAAATCGATTTTAAAGACGCCGTCGTCATGCCCGATTCGATCGGCCATGCCGGAACAGATGACTTGCTCCGATGGCATGTCGAACAATTTGAACTTCAAGCTCGAGGAACCGGCATTGACGGCGAGGATTTTTCCCATAACAATTCTCCTTGGCAACATTAAAATATTAGTGGATTACCCCTTTTTTAGCAAGGAAATATCAGCGTGATCCATGCGCTTTTCATAGGAATGAAGAACCGCGTTTTGTATAATTAGAATATCGACGGAGGTGATATCATGGCTTACGGCATTCTCTATGATTATCTACTGGGACAATCGATCGAGGCCTATCGGTACTTCGGGGCCCACTTCACGACCAAGGAGACCAGTCAAAAATATAAAAACGGCCGTGTCAAGAAAATCCAGGAATCCGGCGTCATGTTTCGACTATATGCCCCGGCCGCCCAAGACGTCAGCCTGATCGGGGAATGGAACGATTGGAGCGTCGGCGTCCACAAAATGAATCGCGTCGACGATGCCGGGGTTTATGAGATCTTCATCCCGGGGTTAGTCAATTACCAATCATACAAATACCATTTTCAAGACGCCAAGGGCGTCTATGTCGACAAAGCCGACCCGTTTGCCTTTTGCAGCGAATACCGGCCGAACACCTGCTCGCGTTTGTTCGACGTCGAAAATTTCGTTTGGCACGACGATGAGCACTTGAAATGCCGGACCCGGCAATTCGATCGGTCCATGAGCATCTATGAAATCCATCTCGGCTCCTGGAAGGGGCCGATTGACGGCCGCAACCTCAGCTATGAGGAAATCGCCGACTATTTGATTCCCTATCTCCGCGACCACGGCTTCACCCACGTGGAAATCATGCCGATCACCCAGTACCCATTCGACGGATCATGGGGCTATCAAGCCACCGGTTTTTATTCGGTCGATTCTCGCTATGGGAATCCGATGCAGCTGATGTCGTTCGTCGACCGCATGCATCAGGCTGGTTTTGGGGTCATCCTCGATTACGTCTTGGTCCATTTCGCCAGCGATCACCACGCCTTGATTGAATTCGACGGGACCCGTATGTATGAATACGCCGATGGGAAGAACACGTTCAGCCAATGGGGTTCGCCCCAATTCGATTTGGGCAAAGACCCGGTCCGCAGTTTCTTGATGAGCGGCATCCATTATTTCCTGGCATATTTCCATTTCGACGGCATCCGCGTCGACGCCGTCAGCAACATCATTTATTGGGACGGGGATTCCAGCAAAGGCGAAAACGCCGGGGCGATTGAGTTCATCAAGCGTTTGAACGGCAAAATCCATTTCGCCCACCCCCAAGTGATGATGATTGCCGAGGATTCGACCGCCCATCCCGGCGTCACCCGTCCGCTTGAATACGGCGGGCTCGGTTTTGACTACAAATGGGACATGGGCTGGATGAACGATACCTTGAAGTATTACTCGAAAGACCCGATTTATAAGAAGTACGAACATAGCAAGATTACCTTCTCCATGGCTTATTTCTATTCGGAAAACTTCCTATTGCCGCTCTCGCACGACGAAGTCGTCCATGGCAAGGGAACCATTATCAACAAGATGTGGGGCGACTACGACACGAAATTCGCCTTGCTTCGGAACTTGTTCACCTATCAATATGCCCATCCGGGCAAAAAACTCAATTTCATGGGCAACGAATTGGCTAGTTTCGATGAATGGAACGAGCAAAAGTCGCTGCCTTGGAACCTGAAGTCGTATCCCAAACACGATTCGATCGCCCGATTGGTGCGCGATTTGAATTTGATCTACCAAGCCGAACCCGCCCTTCACGTCGAAGAGTACGATCCGCGCCATTTCAATTGGCTGATGGTCGACAACGCCGAGCAAAGCGTTTTCGCCTTCGAACGCCACGTCGGCACCAGCCATTTGATTTTTGTGTTCAATATGACCGGCAATTTCTACTATAATTACAACATTGGCGTCACGCGCCCCGGCACCTACGTCGAAATATTCAACTCCGATAAGGACGTCTACGGCGGCTGGAACCAATACAACGGGGTTCCGCTTGAAACCTATGAGACGCCGGGACCTGAAGAACGCCCCTATAGCCTGACGATCAAATTAGCCAGTTTTGGGGCGCTGATTCTCAAATACCAAGCGGAAGCATAAGGAGCATCCATGTTTGATTCAATCGTAGAATTCAAGAAGGAATATGAAACGCGGCTGATTGAAAAATACGGCCGCGACGTTAAAAACAGCCACGTCACCGAGCGTTATGACATCTTGGGGCGCATGGTCCGGGATTTCGCCGGGAAAGATTGGCGACGGACCCGGGAGCAAACCCTCGTCACCGGCCAGAAGCAATTGATCTACTTCTCAATGGAGTTTTTAATCGGGCGTTTGCTCGTCAACAACATGCAAAACCTCGGCATTTACGAAACGGCGAAACAGGGCCTCAAGGAACTGGGTGTCGACATCCACGAACTGGAACTGCTCGAGACCGACGCCGGCCTCGGTAACGGCGGGTTAGGCCGCCTGGCCGCCTGTTTTCTCGACAGCATTGCCTCGCTTGGATATCCCGGCCATGGTAATTGCATCCGCTACGAATATGGGTTCTTCAAACAGAAGATCGTCGACGGACGCCAAGTGGAAGTGCCCGACCAATGGCTCGTCAACGGCAACGTTTGGGAAGTCCGCAAGCTGAAGCACGCCGTCGAAGTCAAGTTCTACGGCAATTCCGAAACCTACATCAAGCCCGACGGTGGCTATGCCATCCGCACCGCCAATGCCGTCTGCATCAAGGCCGTTCCCTACGACATGTCGGTGGTCGGCTACCGCAACCACGTGTCCAATTACCTGCGGTTGTGGGGCGCTGAGCCGAGCGAGGAAAACCTTCCCAGCAACCAACGCTTCGAAGATTATCTGCAGACGGTCCGCGAGCTGACCCACGGCCTTTATCCCGACGACACGACCGAACATGGGCGCATCCTCAGGCTGCGCCAGCAGTATTTCCTCGTGTCGGCCGGCCTCCAATCGGCGATGCGGGGCCATTTCCGCCGCTACAAGACCTTGAAGGATTTCTATAAATTCTTCGTGTTCCAATTGAACGATACCCATCCGATTCTGGCCATCCCCGAATTCATGCGCCTGTTGATTGACGAATACGGTTATTCCTGGGACAACGCCTGGTATCAAGTGACCCGCTGCATGGCCTACACCAACCATACGACCATGGCCGAGGCCCTCGAGAAATGGCCGGTCCATTACGTCCAGCAATTGATACCCCGCTGCTACATGATCATCGAAGAAATTCATCGACGCAGCCAAATCCACTACAACGACATCGGGGTCAGCGATGACGCCAAGCGCAACATGGCCGTCATCCGCGACGGCATGGTCCACATGACCAACCTCGCGTTGTATACGACCTTCTCCGTCAATGGAGTCGCTGCCTTGCACACCGAGATTTTGAAGAAGGATACCTTCTCCGATTTCTATAAATTCTTTCCCGAAAAATTCAACAACAAGACGAACGGCATCACCCATCGGCGCTGGTTCTTGTACGCCAACCCTAAATTGGCCGCTTTGGTAAGCGAGAAAATCGGCGAGGGATGGATTACGGACTCGAGACAACTCGAAAAGTTCTTGCCGTTTGCCGAAGACGCCAACGTCCAGCAGCGCTTTTTGGCCATCAAGCACGAGATGAAAACGGCCTTGGCCGACTATGTTCGGGTCAAAAACAAAATCGAACTGGACACCAACGCGATCTTTGACGTGCAAGTGAAACGGCTCCATGCCTATAAGCGGCAGTTGATGAACCTTTTCCACATCATGTATTTGTACATCCGGATGAAGGATGATTCTTTCTTCAGGATCCATCCCCAGACCTTCGTATTCGGCGCCAAGGCGGCCCCGAGTTACGTCTACGCCAAGAAGATCATCGAATTGATCAACGCCGTGGCCGAACGGATCAACCGCGATCCCGACGTGGCTCCCTACATGAAAGTCGTCTTCATTGAGAATTACGGCGTCAGCTTGGCCGAAATGATCATTCCGGCCACCGACGTCTCCGAACAGATCAGCACGGCCGGCAAAGAAGCCAGCGGCACCGGCAACATGAAATTCATGATGAACGGGGCCGTGACCCTGGGCACGCTCGACGGGGCCAACGTCGAGATTTCTAATCTCGTCGGCCATGACCACGCCGTCATCTTCGGGCTGAAGGCCCCCGAAGTCGAGGATCTGCGCCGCAAGGGTTCCTATAACCCCTGGGACGTTTACAACAAGGATTTCCGCCTGCGGCGCATCATCGATTCGCTGATCGACGGCACGTGGAGCGACGGCAATGCCGACAAATTCCGGCCGATCTTCGACGAATTGATGTACCATAACGACGAATATTTCATCCTGGCCGACTTTGACGCCTACGTCAAAGCCCACGAAGCCATGGTCGCCAAATACGAAGACCAGGCGGCTTGGGCCCGTAGCGCCCTCGTCAACGTGGCCAAATCCGGCTTCTTCAGTTCCGACCGCACCATCGAGCAATACAATGCCGACATTTGGCATTTGGAAAAAGTCAAATGAAAATCGAATTAGCCGATTTGTTCATCCGGCAACAAGAACTCGACGCCCACATTCAGGCCAATCATCGGCTCGATTATCCCTCGACCCGACGCAAGCGTCTTTTAGCCTTGCTGGTGGAACTGGGAGAATTGGCCAACGAGACGCGGGCGTTTAAATTCTGGTCGCTCAAAGGGCCTTCGCCCTTAGAGACCATATTGGACGAATACGCCGACGGGATGCACTTTTTCCTATCGCTCGGCATCGATGTGGGCAGCGGCAAGACGACCTACGACATCGCCCGTCCCGAATGCGATTTGGTCGAACAAGTCTTGGAAGCCTATCACCGCATCGACGGCCTGGCTCAGGAATCGAACGCTGCCCGTTTTGAAGCGGCTTTCCAAAGTTTCCTCGACTTGAGCGCCCTTTTAAGCGTCACCCCGGCGCAAGTCATCGCGGCCTATTACAAGAAATTAGGCGTCAATTACCAGCGTCAAACCGATAAGTATTGATGGTATAATAATCACCATCACAGGAGATAAAAACATGACACTAGCAGAACGTTTGGACTTTTTGAAACAATTCAGCGAAGCGAACGGAATCCCCGGCCACGAGAAGGAAGTGGCCCAGTTGGCCACCAAGATGGTCGACGGCTATGCCGATCGAGTCGAGTTTGACAACCTCGGCAGCTTCCTCGCCTACAAAGAAGGAGAGCCGGGACAACCGACCATCCTCTTATCGGGCCACATGGACGAAGTCGGCTTCGTGGTCCACAAGATCGAAGATTCGGGCATGATCCGCATCCACCCGCTCGGCGGCTGGTGGGGCCATGTCATCTTAGCCCAAGTGATGACGATTACGACCCGGTCCGGCAAACGGATCACCGGCGTGATCGGAGCCCAGCCCCCGCACGGCATGTCACCGGAAATGCGCAAGCAAGTCCTCGACATCAAGGACATGTACTTGGACCTTGGGGTCACCGACAAAGCCATGGTCGAAGCCCTCGGCATCCGCATTGGGGATATGATTACCCCTTATACCGAATTCAGAGTATTAAACGACGGCAAGAGCCTGCTTGGCAAAGCCTGGGATAACCGCCTCGGCGTCGCCGCCGGGATCGAAACCTTGCGCAACCTCAAAGGCCTCAAGCATAAGGCCACGGTCGTGGCCGCCGGCACCGTCCAAGAAGAAGTAGGGCTCCGCGGCGCGCGGACGGCCGCTTACCATGTCAAACCGGACATCGCCTTCGCCATCGACGTCACCATGAGTTACGATTTGCCGACCAGCCCCAAAAACGACACCAAGCTGGGCGCCGGCGTCGCCTTGTCAATCATGGACGGGAGCGTGATTGCCCACCGGGGATTGTTCGACTTTGTCGAAAAGATCGCCAAAGAGAATAACGTCAAGTATACCTACGACATCATGACCGCCGGGGGGACCGACAGCGGCGAAATCCATAAGCAATTCGACGGGGTGGTCACCATGACCCTGTCGATTCCGTGCCGCTATTACCATAGCCACGTGTCGATCATCCATTATGACGATTACGTGACCACGGTTGACTTATTGACGAAATTGGTTCAAGCCATCGACGCCGACGTCGTCAAAGCACTCAAAGAAACGAAATTCCGCTAGAGCCGCAAGCGCGCCCGATGGGGCGCGATGGCGATGTATAGCAAAGCCGCGCCGGTGGCCCCGGCTAAACCTTGCAGTGAATCAAACGGGATCGTCGCCGCCAATAAGGCGCCGCTTGGATCGAAAATCAAATAGCTGACGGCATAGGTGGCCACCATCAAAGCTGATCCGATCAACAAAGCCCCATAGGAATATGGGGTTTTTATCTTGTGGAAAAGAAAACCGGCCACGATCGCTTCGAGCGACTTAGCCACGATTGTGAACGGGATGAAAAACAGGTAACCGCCGTACAAATCGGCCAAACTGGCCCCGATGGCCCCGATGAAAGCGCCAAAGATCGGATGGATGAAGATAGCCGAAAACAAGACGATGATGTCGCCCAAATTAAAATAGCCAAGGCTGAGCGGAATATGGACGAACGCCGTCAAGACGAAGGTCAAGGCGGTCAATAAGGCGGCGAGCGTCATCTGGCGAACGGTTAGTTTCATGACGTTTATTATATTAGCACGAGTGGCCGAAACTTGTTAAAATGAGTGGCATGAAACCCTGGACCGAAATCGAATGCGCCGGTCGCACCTACGCGGTTATCTTGACCCGCAAGGCCATGCGCCGAATCACCATCAAGCCAGAACCGGGCCGGCTCATCGTCCACGCGCCGTTTGGAGTCCCGCTTTCGGTCATCAAGGACACCGTAGCCAAACACCTCCCGAAATGGATGCCGATGCTTGCGCGCGAAGCACCCCAATCGAGTCATCACATGTATTTTTTAGGGCAGCGGGCCGCTAACGGAGACGCGTACCTCGGTACGATATTCCCGGGACCGCTTGATGATTACCTTTCGAACGGGTTCCAAAAGGAACTTCGGAAAAAAGCCGTGACGCTCTTCACCAAAAGAGTCCGCCATTACGAGCAAATCATGGGCGTGGACCGCCCCTACGCCGTCATCGTCAGGAAGATGGCCGGACGTTTGGGCAGCAACAACAAAACCAAACATAGCATTACCCTCGCTTTGCGATTGATCCATTACGGACTCGCCATCATCGACGCCGTCATCGTTCACGAATTGGCCCATCATTTCGCCTTCGACCATTCGAAGCGGTTTTATGAGGTTCTGGCCAAATACTATCCGAATTACCGTTCCGAGCATGATAAAATCTTAAAGGGTCAATATCGATGATAAAAACGATCACCAGCGCCACCAATCCTTTGATTAAGCGATTGCATGCCCTCAAATCGGGCAAAGGGCCCGACAGCGCGTCGCATTTTTTGGTATACGGCCACCATCTGGTCACGATGGGACTTGAATCCAATCAAGTCGACATGATCATCGCCTTGAAACCGCTGGAGGGCATTTCCGAACGCATCGACCAAATCATCGTTCCCGAGCACGTCATCCAGAAACTGAGCGAGCAAGTCACCCCGCAACCCGTCCTGGCCATGTGCCGGCAGGTGGCCGAAGCCCCTCTTCAGGGCCATCGCATCATTTATCTCGACGGGGTCAACGATCCCGGCAATCTCGGCACGATCTTGCGATCGGCGGCCGCTTTCGGCGTCGATTTGGTGCTGCTGGGTCAAGCATGTGCCTCTCGCTATAATATAAAAGCCGTAGCCGCCAGCCAAGGCGCCCTGTTCCGCGTCGCCACCCGGCAAACCCATGAGAGCGATTTAAAGGAACTGAAAGACCGCGGCTATCGCTTCGTCGGGACGCTATTAGACGCCACGGCCGTGCCCTTGAAGGATTTCTCCTACCCTGAAAAAACGGTGATGTTTTTCGGCTCCGAAGGCCATGGGCTTCGACCCGAACTGATTTCGCTCATGGATCACAAGATCATGATTCCAATGGCGCACATCGAGTCATTGAACGTCGCCATGGCCGCCGCCATCGTGTTGTACGATATGAAATACCGCTGAATTATTTGTCTTGATTTGATATAATAGCCGTATACGTTGACGAGCAGTAGTAGCCCAGCGGTTAATTGATAGGGAAGAGTGACTAGTGGAACCACTCGCAAAGCGCCCGGGCGAATTCACCTCCGAGTATGGACGAAGTCCCGTTGGTAGCGTTAATACCTTAGTGCGTAAAAACCTTTTTACGAAATAGGATGGCACCACGGCTTGACGTCGTTCCTTAGGAATGACTTTTTTTATTTTTTAGGGGGTATCACATGGAAGCAATCATCAACCGGATCTTGGCCGAAGCCCAAAGCGTAGTGGCCGGCATCGATTCGGACGCGCTCCTGCAGGAAGCGCGCAACCGCTATTTGTCGAAGAAATCGGAACTGATGGGCTTGTTCGCCCAAATGCGCGACGTTCCGGCCGATCTAAAAGCCGGTTACGGCCAATTGATCAACCAAGCGCGAAACCAAATCGAAGCTTGGCTTGAAACCAAACGGATGGCCCTTGAAAAAGACGCGCTTCGGGCCCGCTATGAAACCGAAAAAATCGATATCACCCTCCCGGCCGCGACCGAAGAAGCCGGCGTTCGTAATCCGTTTTACATCGTCAAGGACGACATCATTTCGATTTTAATCGCCCTCGGCTACCAAGTGGTCGAAGGACCCGAAGTCGAAAGCGACCACTATAATTTCGAATTGATGAACATCCCCAAAGACCATCCCGCCCGCGATATGCAGGACACCTTCTACATCGATCCGGTCAAATTGCTGCGGACCCACACCTCCCCGGTCCAAGCCCGGACCATGGAACGTTCCTCGGGACAGCCGATTCGGATGATTTGCCCCGGGAAAGTCTATCGTCGCGATGACGATGACGCCACCCACTCGCACCAGTTCGCCCAAATCGAAGGCCTATTGGTCGACAAAGATATCAATTTAGGTCACCTCCAAGCCACTTTGGATAAATTCATCAAAAAGCTGTTTGGGCCCAAACGCGAGATCCGTTTCCGGTCAAGTTATTTTCCATTCACGGAACCAAGCGTCGAAGTCGACGTCAGCTGCAGCGAATGCGGCGGCAAAGGCTGTTCGATGTGCAAGGGGACCGGCTGGATTGAAATATTGGGCGCCGGCATGGTCCACCCCAACGTGTTGAGAATGTCGGGTTATGATCCCGACGTCTGGTCGGGATTCGCTTTCGGGGTCGGCATCGAGCGCGTGGCCATGCTCCGCTACGGGATTGACGACATCCGGCGCCTCTACCAAAACGATATCCGCTTCATCAAGCAATTCGTGAAAGGATAATCACCATGAAAATATCGTTAAACTGGGTCAAACAGTACGTTGATTTATCGGGGATCGAACCCGCGACCATCGCCGAAAAACTGACTAACGCCGGCTTGGAAGTCGAGGCCATCGACCGCCTAGCCGTAGGTACCCAACTCATTACCGGCTTCGTCAAAGAAGCCCACTTGATGGAAAATAGCGATCACTTGAGCGTTTGCCAAGTCGATCTCGGCCCCGCTTATGGCGTGGTGCCGATCGTCTGCGGCGCGCCTAACGTTGCCACCGGGCAAACGGTGATCGTGGCCCGGCCTGGAGCCGAACTCGCCCAAGTCCGCATCGGCAAATCGACCATCCGCGGCTATGAAAGCCAGGGGATGATTTGCTCCTTGCTGGAACTCGGTGTCGATTCCAAACGGCTTTCGCAAGCCTCAATCGACGGGATTGAAGTCCTGCCTGAGGGAACCCCAATCGGCCGCGAGGACGTCTTGAGCCTGCTCGGGCTCGATGACGTCATTTTGACGATCAAAGTCTTGGCCAATCGTCCTGACGCCTTGGGGATTTATAACGTCGCCCGGGAATTGTCGATCCTTTTCGACCGACCTTTGAAGCCATGGATTCGACCCTTGAAAAACGGACCGGCGCCGGTTTTCGAAGTCAATGTGAAAACGAATAAATGCCCGCAATTCTCGATTCGAATCGTCAAAGGGATTGGCTCAGGCGTTACCCCGAAACCGATCGCGCAAGCGCTTTTGGCCATGGGCATGCGGCCGATTAGCCCCTTGGTCGACCTTTCAAATTACATCATGCTCCTCACCGGGCAACCGCTGCATTTTTATGATTTGGACCGGCTTCCCGAACCGCGCTTGACCATCGTCGACGATTTAGCGGCCCCCTTCCTGGCTTTGGATGAAAAAACCTATGAAGTGCAGCCGGGTGACATTGCCATCGTTTCCGGGTCGACGATCGCCTGCTTGGCCGGCGTCATGGGCAGCCGTCTGACCGGCGTGACCGATACTACCAAGAACATCGCCATCGAAGCGGCCAATTTCTACGGACCGGCCGTTCGTCAAACTTCGATCAGGCTCAATTTGCCTTCGGAATCGAGCCAACGTTTCATTAAGGGCATCAACCCGCACCAAGCCGAAGAAGTATTGGATTTGACCATTGCTTTGATCGGTGAAGTTTTGGGTTACGATACCTATTCGAAGTCGATCGCCCACGACCGAGTCGACCACCAATTGAAACGAATCCCCTTCACCCATGCGGCCATCAACCGCCGCTTGGGCAGCCAATTCACGCCAACGGAGATCGATGACACCTTGAAGCGAATCGGCATCCAGGTTGTCGAAGGACCGCAACCCATAGCGGTAGTCCCGGCCCATCGTATCGACATCGACGGCGTGGCGGACTTATCCGAGGAAGTCATCCGCATCCGCGGTTTCCAACATATCGAGGTCAAACTTCCGTCCTTGACGGCTTTGCATACCGGCTTGACGGCATCGCAAGCCAAACTCGAACGCGTCAGGCAA
>CAZBUP010000003.1:0-27618 GCA_964495145.1 uncultured Staphylococcaceae bacterium
GTCGACCCCGTCGTTCGTCATCGACCGCGTCGTCGATAACGCCAAGGCCGTCGACAAAGACGATCCGGCCATCTTGTTCCCGGGTTCGCCCAAATACCGGCGCGCCAATGTTTATAACCCGGATATCCGGCTTCTGGCCGTCGATCAAAAGTTGGCCAATCTCCACGAGATCGAAAAGAAGCTCAAAGAAGCCGATCCGCGCATCGTCGAAGTGGAAGGGGTCTCCTATTCCGAATCCGAGGAAGCGGTCGAACTATTGAACTCCTACGGGCTCAACCTCAAAAACAAATCCAATTACTTCTACTATTACGCGAGCGTGCTCGTCAAAGACGGCGAAGCGATGCGTTCGGCCTATAAGATCCATCTCTCGAAGGATCCCAAAGAATTCGTCATCGACCAGTTCGTGAAGACGATCGTCGACGAAGCCTTGGGCAAGATCGGCGCTTCTTCGCTTCCGAGCAAGAAATACCCGGTCGTCTTAGCCCCGCGGGTGTCCGCTTCGTTACTGGAAGCCTATCTGACCGGCGCCTCGGCCGAGGAAGTCCAAAAGAAATCCTCGCTATTGGCCGGCAAGCTCCATCAACTGATCGCCAGCAAAAAACTGAGCGTGACCGAAGCCCCTTTAACCAAGAACTGCTTCTTCCGGTACTTTGACGATGAAGGCGTGGCCACCTACAACAAGCCGATCATCAGCAAGGGGATGCTCGAAACGTATTTCTACAACCTCTTGACCGCCCACAAGGACGGGACCAAGACCACCGGCAACGGCTACCGCTACGGCGGAGGCAAGATTGGCACCCACTACGTCAACCTGGTCATTAAGCCGGGCCGCAAGACCCAGGAAGAACTGATTGGGCAACTGAAGGAAGGTCTCCTCATCAAGGACGTCCAAGGGCTCCACGCCGGGCTTAACCCGCAATCGGGCAATTTCTCATTGCAAGCTTCGGGTTTCCTGATCGAAAACGGCAAGATCGTCCGCCCGGTCAACCTGATCACCGTCGCCGGCAACCTCAAGGAACTGTTCCTCGACGTCGTCGAAGTCGGCAGCGACAGCGAACTGCAGCTATCCTCGGTCAACGCTCCGAGCCTCTTAATCAAGAAACTGGCCATCGCCGGACAATAGATTCAGCTAATCCAAAACAAAAGCGCTTCCCTTTTGGCGAAGCGCTTTTTTCTTGTGGTTATTTCTCGGCAAAGAGAATGCCGATCGTGTTCGGGCCGCAGTGGGAACCGATCACCGATCCGGCCGTCGACATATAGATGGCCTTTTCGGGGATGCCCAAGGCCAATAGCTTCGTTTTGATGTAGGCGGCGCTATCGTCGGCGAAGGCATGGGTGATCATCACCCGGCCGTAGAAGACGTTATCGACCCCGACCCGGACCAATTCGTCGATCATCTCGTCGAGGGCTTTGACCATTTTTCCCTTGGGGGTCTTGTAGACGCTGAGTTTGCCTTCGCTGACCTTGATGATCGGATGGGCACGCAGCATCGTCCCGAGGAAATACTTGCCGGCGCTGACGCGTCCGCCTCGGTATAGGAACTCGAGGTTTTCGACTGCGAAATAGGCGTGGCATTTTTTAACAAGCTTTTCGAGCAAGTCGCCGATTTCGTCAAGCGATTTGCCTTCTTCGCGCCAGGCGGCCGCCTGCAATAGGAGCATGCCCGAGGCCGACGAGAGGTTGGCGCTATCGACCAGGCGGATGTTGCCGCGGTTGATTTCCTTCTTGGCCATCTGGGCGGCTTGGTAGGTCAATGACAATTCATTGCCGATGCCGAGGTAGAGAATGTCGTATCCCTGATCGAGGTACTTGGTGAAGACGTCCACGAACGTGGCCGGGGATACCGACGCCGTCTTGGGAAACACCTTGGTCTCGGCGCAGCGCGTGTACAATTGTTTCAAATCGATGTCGACGAGGTCACGGAACGACTCTTCGCCGAAGTTCACCAACAGGGAAATCACTTCGATGTCGAGTTCGCGATAGGTCTCCATCCTTAAATCGGACGTCGAATCGGTCACCAGCTTGATCTTATTCATGTCGTTGCCTCATATGATGTAGTTTATATCAAAAAAACACCGTGGTTGCAACTTGATAACGTCGAATGAGGTTTATTCAAGCGCCGTCAATCGAGTAGAATATAGCCAGAGATTGGTGATTGGACCAAGGAGGACCCTATGAAAAAATTCTTAACCGAATTCAAAGCCTTCATCTTGCGGGGCAACGTGCTCGACCTAGCCGTCGGCGTCATCATCGGGGCGGCGTTCCAAAAAGTCGTCAGCAGCATCGTCAACGACCTGTTGATGCCCCTCATTTCCTGGATCGTCAAAACCGACATCAAGCAGTGGTATTTCACCTTGCGGGCCGGGATTCCCAACGACCCACTGGAAAATCCGGATTCGTTTTTACCCGCCGGCGGATGGGCCACGGCCCCGATCCGGCTCACCTATGGCAATTTCATTCAAACGGTAATTGATTTCGTCATCATCGGCTTCGTGCTGTTCATCATCGTCAAAGTGGCCTTGGCCACCGAGAAGCTGCGCAAGAAGGCCATCGAAGAAATCGCCAAGAAGAAAGAAGAAACCCCCGAAGCCAAATAAAAAACCCCGGGGTTGGCCCGAGGTTTCGATTGACTGGATGTCAGTACTGGAACGTCCAATCCGGATGGGCTTCTTTGACTTTGGCCAAGGCTTGTTCGAATAGGCGCGTTTCCACTTCGCGGCGTCCGGGTTCCACCGACCGCTTCAAGGCGCTGTTTTTGCGTTCCAACACATAAATGCATTCGCTTTGGCTGTCTTCGATAAAGCCGGCTACCAAAAGATAGGCCCGGAGCGAAGCCATCGACAAATCGCCGGACAGGAATTTCTTCTGCCGGGAATTGACTTCCTTTTGGTAAAAGGCGGTCCCTTCTTCCTTGTTAGATAATAGCAAACGGATATAGATCTTTTGGGAAAACACCCGTCCGTTGGTGGTTTCGTTCAGCTTGTCGGGCTTGGCGATGATGTTGTCGAGCAGGGCTTCGGCCCCGGCCAAGTCGTTTTCGGACAAGAGTTGGTAGACGCGGTAGAGGTTGACCTGGGCGGTCAAGGTCGTGATTTCGTCAAAGGTCTTGATCGATTCCGGTTCTTGGCCTTCGCTATGGATCCGTTCGATCCGCATCAACTCGTTATAAGCCTCGACATTGACCCCTTTGGAGATCAAGGCCAGGCGATAGCCGTCGTTCATGGTGTCCAGCTTCAGCGGCATGACATTGTAGAACATGAGCATGCCCCCGACGGCCACCACGATGATGGCGGCGTAGCGGAGCCAACTGTCAAACGGGATCAAGGCGTAGGCCACCAGTCCGGCGACGAATTCCAAAACGAAGAACACCAGCCCGAACCAAAGGTTCGGATAAGGGCTGGCCTTGGCTTTCTTGGGGGTGATTTTGGTTTCGCCGGTCAACCCGTCGAAATTGCGGAAACCGACTTTCCATTTCCCGTTCATCTTGTAAAAGCATAGGCCGAGCAAATTGATCGACAAGATGTCATATCCGCCGATCTTGGCGCCTAAGACGTGGCCCAATTCCAGGAGGATCACGTTAATCAAAAAACCGGCCACGATCGAACCGAGGGCAAAGGCGTATTGGCCGCTGCCGCTGATGCCGGTCGCATCGAAGGACGGGGCAATCACTTCCAAGCCGACAAAAAGGGCGATGACGATCATCACCGCATAGACAAGCAAACTATAAACGTCTTCTTTGCGCATACTTACTCCTTATCGACACGAACTGTAGATCTCGCGAGCTACGTCTTGGTCGAGTGGCTTGACAAAGTGATCAACCACACGTGTACCGTTCTTTGTCAGTTTGGCGACCATCCATTCGATGTCGGGATGCTCGATGCCGAGTTCCTTCAAAGTAAGTGGCATACCTAAACTACCAAAAAATGCCTTTAACTTCAAGATGCCGTTTTTGGCGTTCTCCAGGGGATCGGGCAAGTGCGAGTCCATGACCACGCGGGCAAACCGGTCGAATTTGGTCACGTCATAGCGATAATAATACATTGCCCAGGCCGGGAAGAGGACCGACAATCCAGCGCCGTGAGGCACGTCGGGGTAGCGTCCACTCAACACATGCTCAAGGGCGTGGCCTGGCATCCCGAGCGGCTTGCCGAAGTTCGTCAGCCCGTTATGGGACCAGGAACTGGCCATCATGAGGGCGGCCCGGGCCTCGTAATCGGTTGGATGGTCCAAGGCCGGCTTGGCCGCGGCGATGACCGAACGAAGCAACCCCTCGGCCATGTAGTCCGAAAATTGATAGGGGGCCGAAGGCAGAAAATAGCGTTCGAGCGAGTGCATCATGATATCGACGATGCCAATCGCGGTTTGATATTGAGATACCGAATACGTCAATTCCGGGTTCATGATGGCAAACAAAGGCCGGTTCAATTGATGGGTGAAACCGACTTTGGTGTTCGTCTTGATGTCGGTGACCACGGTCGACAGCGACATTTCGCTCCCGGCCGAGGCGATCGTCAAGATGACGCCGACCGGCAGGGCTTGCTTCGGTTCGACTTTGCGCAGGGAGATGTCAAAGGGATCGCCGTCATAATAATAGGCGAGGGCCGCCAATTTGGCCGAATCGATCACCGATCCGCCTCCGACGGCCAATATCAAATCGACGTGCTCCTCGTGGGCAAAATCGCGCAGTTGTTTAACAAGATCCAGCTCGGGATTAGGTTTGGCGCCGCCCATTTCGACATAGGCGATTCCGGCTTCCGTCAGCGAATGCTTGACAAGGTCGAGCAATCCGCTTTTGACCACGGATCCTTGTCCGTAATGCAGAAGCACTTTATTAAATCCGTAATCCTTGACGATGGTCCCGACCCGTTTTTCTTGGCCGCGGCCAAAAAATATTCTGGTTTTCAGTTCAAACTCGAATGACTCCATGGCTTACTCCTTCACTAATTTGGATAAATAATCGCCAACGGGCCCATCTAAGGCTTCGACCCGTTCCGATAACGATGCTTTCATGCCGCCGGCAATCCAATCAAGCAAGATGGCGTTTAAAGCGGCACTATAAAATAAGGCCAGCTGTTTTTTGGCTTCGGCCGATAAACGGCCCTTTGCGTCCAATTCGTCGAGGCGGCGCATATGGAACCGATACAAGCGGTTGGACAGGAACTCGATCAATAAGTCGCGGCCGGCGCTATCGTATGTCTGGCGCACGAAAGTGCGATTGCCCAAACAATAGCGGCCGATCTTCATGACGGCCTCGCCCCACTGGGAAACCTTGTCCAAATCGGGTATTTCTTCGTTTAAGTAAATCCAGGTCAGCAAATCGTAGATGTCCCGGAAGTGGTAATAAAAAGTCGGACGGGTAATGCCGCATTTCTCGGTCAAGCCCTTGACGGTGATTTGGTCTAAGGCTTGGCTGGCCATCGATTTCTTCAAGGCTTCAGCCAAAATCAGTTCGGTGGTCACGGCTTTTTCACCAAGGCGGCGGCAATTTTTGCCCCGACGCGGGCATTATTCAAAATCAGGGCGATGTTGCTGGCGAGTGACGCCCCGCCGGTCAATTCGCTGACGCGGCGAAGCAAAAACGGGGTTACTTCATAACCATTGATTTGTTTCTCTTTGACTTCCGCCAAGGCTTGTTCGATCGATCGGTCCATGATGTGGCGATCGAGGGCATATTCTTGGGGAATCGGAACGGCGATTAATATACCGCCGGTCAATTTATTGTCGCGTTTGGCTTTGATGATCAACGCGGCTTCGCTTTCGTCGACCAAGGCATGATCGACTTTCAAGCCGCTGTCAGGCACGTAAAAGGCCGGGAAGATCGGGGTCTGAAATCCATAAACCGGCACGCCCTTGGTTTCTAAATATTGAAGCGTCCGCGGCAAATCCAAAATGGCTTTGGCCCCGGCACAGACGACGGTGACGTCGGTGCGGGCCAACTCTTCAAGGTCGGCCGATATATCCAGGGTGTCTTCGACTTGGCGGTGGACTCCGCCGATGCCTCCGGTCACGAATACTTCGATGCCGGCCTGTTGGGCTAGAATCATCGTCGCGGCGACGGTGGTCGCTCCCCAGAGTCGATTGGCGTAGACCAAAGGCAGGTCGCGGCGGGACACTTTCATGATGTCCCCTTTTCGGCCAAAGGCTTCGATTTCTTCTGCGGTCATGCCGATGACGGCAATGCCGTCAATGATGCCGATGGTGGCCGGGACGGCTCCCGCCTTGCGGATTTCGTCTTCGACCGCCAAGGCCGTTACCACGTTGTCGGGATACGGCATCCCATGGGAAATGATCGTGGATTCGAGGGCCACGATCGGCAAGCGCTTTTGTTGGGCGGCGGCAATATGGGGTGCAATCCTGATCATATCATTCCGTCCGCAAGGCGACGACCGGGTCTTTGTTGCTGGCGATGCGGCTCGGGATCAAACCCGAGAACAGCGTCAAGAGGACGCTCGTGGCAATCAACGCCAGGCCGTGAAGCGGGTTCAAGGAGGCGACATTCGATAGCCCCTGACCCGGATACACGCTATTCAAAATCAAATTGATGGGAATCGTCAAAAGCAAGGTAACGGCAATCCCAAAGACGCCGGCCGAAAACCCGATGATGACCGTTTCCGCCTCGAATAGGCGGGCGATGTCTTTCTTTCGGGCGCCCAAAGCCCGCAAGACGCCGATTTCTTTGGTTCTTTCAATCACCGACACATAGGTGATGATGCCGATCATCACGCTGGAAACCACCAACGAAATGCTGGCGAAAACGATTAAGACGATCGATATGACGTCAATCATGGTACCGATCGATTCGGTCAGGTTTTCGGCTAGGTCGGTGTATAGGATCTGGTCGATTTCCGCCAAATCGTCATTCCAGGCATTTAAGTATTCGATGACGGCTTTCTTCTCGGCGAAACTGGTCGGGAAGATCGAAATGCCGGCAATCAATGACAGGTTGACCGGGAACATGCTTTGCGAAGCGTTGATGACGGCAGCGGCCGCCACGGCATAGGGATTTTCCGACAAGTCGGTCCCTAGATATTTAGCGTGTTGCAGGAAATAATAGCCCGAGGTTTCTTCGCCCTCGTCCAATGCGCTATAAAAGTGGGGAACCGGAACGAAGCCCGATCCGGTATTCACCAATTCGACGTAATAATTGTCGAAGTGGTCTTGGGCAATCGGGGAGGCGCTATTTTCTTCCATCATCTCGTAGCTCAGTTCGGGCAGATAACCCAAACCGGTCGACATGAGGTTGCTCGAGGCGGCTTCGCGCGGCCGCATGATGCCGGTAATCGTGATCGTGCGACCAATCGACTCGTTGGCGTATAAAGCTTCCAGCTCAGTGGCATTCGGGGCCCGGTAAACGCGCATTTCCTTGGGCCCGGACAAAGCGTCGACGACGTCGAGGGAATTGTCCTCGTCATAAATGTAATATTCTTCATTGTTGAAGAGGCGCACCTTGGTGCCGATGATGTCGTCGAAGGTAATCGTGTCGGTCGTGTCGTCGAGGTTGCTTAAAAAACCGAGGTTCTTCAAGACGTTGCGTTCGACGCGGTTATATTCGTCGACGATCAAAACGACTTCGTTCGTGTTTTGGGGATAATGGCTGACTTCTTCGCCGCCAATCAATTCGAAGTATTCGCTGACAAACGATTCGCTCCCGAGCAGTTCGTGCCACGACGAGGTCGATACGTTCGACAAGGTGGTGAAGAAACCGCCGCCGTCGTCGTCCCACATCCGAATGTCATCGCCCGAGCCGACGGCTAAGTTCATCCCGACCGTATACCGGTAGGTGATGCTGTTGACGGCTTCGGTGGCTTCCAAATCCGCGAGATAATCGAAGTATTCCGGCGTCCAGTTATTGATGTGCCCGGTTACCGTCTGCCGATCGTAAACCAAGACGTTTTCGTCTTCGGGGAACATCGGGGCCTCGACTTGGAAATCGGGGGGTGAGAAATCGTAGGCGACGCTATTGATGGCGATCGGGAATCCCGACAAGGTCGAGACTTCCATCTTGTGAATGTAGTTGGTAAACCCGTTGGAAACGGCTAGAACCAAGGCCACGCCGATGATGCCGATGCTGCCGGCGAATGCCGTCATCACGGTTCGGCCTTTCTTGGTCAATAAGTTGTTGAAACTGATGTGGAGGGCCGTCAAGAAATTCATGGACGTTTTCTTGCCGACTTCGTCGCCGACGACGTCCGAGTAGGCGGCGGCTTCGGCATTGGCCGAATCCGACACGATCAAGCCATCTTTGAGTTTGATGATGCGGGTGGCGAACCGTTCGGCTAACTCGCGGTTGTGGGTAACCATGATCACGAGCCGTTTTTGGCTGATGTGCTTAAGCATCTCAAGAATGGTTGCCGAGGTGACGCTATCGAGCGCCCCAGTCGGTTCATCGGCTAAAAGAATGTCAGGTTTATTGACCATCGATCGGGCGATGGCGACCCGCTGCATCTCGCCGCCCGACAATTGATTCGGGTTTTTGTTGATCTTGTCGCCCAAGCCGACGTCTTCGAGCACCTTGATGGCCCGCCGGCGCCGTTCCGTTTGGCTGACGCCCGACAAGGTCATCGACAATTCGACGTTTTGAAGCACGCTCAAGTGCATGATCAGATTATAGTTTTGAAAAACGAACCCGACCCGGTGATTGCGGTAGCTGTCCCAATCGTGGTCGGCGAAGTTCTTGGTCGATTTCCCGTCGATGATCAAATCCCCGGAAGTGTATTGGTCCAAACCGCCGATCAAATTCAGCAAGGTGGTTTTGCCGCAGCCCGATGGGCCTAAGATGGCGACGAATTCCTTGTCCTGGAATGACAGGTTGATGCCCTTTAAAACTTCCAACGGTTTCTTGGCGACGATGTATTCTTTTTTGATGTTTCTTAATTCAAGCATATGCGTTCCTATGACGAAAACCTATTATACAATAATAGGCCGCGTTTTTCAGTTTTGAGTTTCTATAAATTCAATTTGTCCAATAGACTTGGTGGGCCATCACTTGAGTGACGATCCCCTCGACGATCGTGAATTCATAGTCAAGATCCATGCCATACACTTCTTCGTCGGCGTCGTCGTAATGCGGTTCGACATGGGCTTGTAGACTCATGACGAAGTCGCTTGCGGTTTTAATGCCGCTCAGCTCGTAAGCATAATGCGGATTATAGGTTTCTGAATCGGGATTCGAAAGATTGTCATAAAGAGTCATTAGTTCATTAATGAAGCGGGAAGCGGCGCCACCGCCCCCGATGAGGAGGGCCGATAAATAATTGCCGGCCACGCGCGGCGTCGTGATCTTGTAATCGACGGCCGAGGTGCTGCCCGGGGGAAATGTTTCATCACGCATCTCGTAAATGAAATATCCGTTGGCCCGGATTTGCTCGGCGACGGTGTATTCATCATCGAAACCGTCTTGGTATTCGATGTGGCCACTGCCCGATCCCGACACAAGCGGGTCGGCGTATCGCCTTAAGGTCATCGTTTCCGTCTTGTGGAAGTTGTTGAAGGCGTAATAATCCCCATTTTCATAGTCGTGGTATAAAGATGTTTCCTCATAATCGATTGCCTGCCGGACGATGAGCGAATCGTTGCTGCTGGATTGGTCTAGCACCGACTGCAAAACTTCAAGGTCATTGATTGCCCCCTCGGGTAATCCTTCAATCAAGGCGGCGAGATCGTCTTGATATGGTGGAAACTCAATCCATTCATCGGATAGGTCCAACGCATCGTAACTGCTAGTGGGACTATAGTATGTCGACGAGTCTTCATCCTCAGGATAATTGGCCGGATTCAGCAAGACGCCGTCGAACGTGGTCAGCGTGTCTTCGAAGTACTCGCGCGTGATTTGGTATTCAGCCAGTTTCCGTTTGTCGCCATAGGCGTAGTCAAAATCGAAATCAGAGTTCGTATAACTCGGATAGCTAAGCGAGAAAAAGGAATAACCCTGGCTGCTTTGGCACGAACTCAGCGCGCCGATGAGGGCGATTCCTAAGGCTATATATGGCTTTTTATTCATGATTACTCGGCAAAACAGGCCTCTTTTTGGGCGCGTTTCCGTTTGAAGTATTGGGAGATGACGCTTTGACAATCACTGGATAAAACCCCTTCGATGATCTCGGGATGATGGTTGAGGTTCTTCTGCTCAAACAAATTGTAGGACGAACCCAAGGCCCCGCCTTTGGGATCCCGGGCCCCATAGACGACCCGGTCGAGCCGCGACCAAAGAATCGCCCCGGCGCACATCGAACATGGCTCGATCGTCACGTAGAGGGAACAGCCCGCCAAACGCCAAGACTTCATCTTGCGGGCGGCTTGGCGAATGGCAATCATCTCGGCGTGTCCGGTCGGATCATTGGCTTTTTCGCGTTGGTTGAAACCCCGGGCGACGATGCGTCCGTCCTTGACGATGACGGCCCCGACCGGGACCTCGTCCATCGCTTCGGCGTGCTGCGCTTGCCGCAGGGCGGCTTTCATGAAATATTCGTGGGTGCGGTTCATACGAAATAAAAGAAACCACCGCACATGGGAGAGATGTTTAAGGCTGCTGCGTTTCCGTCCTGACCTGGTTCGCCCTCATCCCATCGCGATGGCATAGCCATTATACCATAAATGGTTTTTTCATAAGTAGGCCAAGATGGCCCGCCAATCCTCAATCAAGTCTTCGATCGACCGCCGGGCGTTGGCGGGGCTGGTCGAGGGCAAGACCGTGACCATACTCATCAAGTCGGGAAAATGCTTGGCGAATAAGCGGGCAGCCGTCTGGCCGTTTAGAAAAATGCGTTGGATGGCGGTATGATTGATCAACCGATCGATGGCGGCCACCTCGACATGAGACATGCTGGCGTCGCTCGAACCGACGATGCGGCACGATTCGACGACGTCATAAACCGCAATGTGGTGGGCCAATAAGCTTTGCCGCTTCCCTTCGGAATCGCGCGCTTTCAAATCCAGATGCAAAAGCAGCCCCAGGACCTCGTAGAAGCGGTTAAGGGGATTGCCATAGTAGAAGCCGTTTTTGACCGCTAGGACCGAGGGGAAGCTGCCTAAGATCAAAATGCGGCACCTTTCGTCGATCCACGGATCAAACGGTTGTTTGAGAAAACGGATTTCGGCCATAAAAAAATAAACCGGAGACCGGTTTATTTCACCTTATCGATGATGGGACGCCCGAAGAAGGGAATCAATGCTTCGGGAACCTTCACCGACCCGTCGGCCTGTTGGAATTGTTCCAAAATGGCCGGGATCAGTCTCGAGGTCGCTAGGCCGGAGGCATTCAGGGTATGGCAGAAATGGATCTTCCCGTCTTGGTCGCGGTAGCGGATCATGCCGCGCCGGGCTTGGTAGTCGCGGGCGTTGGAAGCGCTGGATACTTCTTTGTAAATGCCCATCGAGGGAATATAAACTTCGATGTCGTTGGTCCGGGCCATCGAATGCGAGCAATCGCCGGCCGCCAGCTTGGAGATGCGGAAATGAAGGCCGAGTTTCTTGACGAGGTTGGCGGCTTTATGGAACATTTCCTCGAAGGCGGCGTCGGATCCCGCTTCGGTCGTGTATTGGACGATCTCGACTTTATTGAACTGATAGCCGCGGATCATGCCCCGTTCCTCGGAGCGGTAGCTGCCGGCTTCCGAACGGTAGCACGGGGTATACGAGAAGTACTTCTTCGGCAATTCGTCGGCTTTGAGGATTTCGGCCCGGTGCACGTTCACGAGGGCGGTTTCCGCCGTCGGGAGCAAGAACCGTTTCGGTTCCAAGCCTTCGAGCCAGAACACGTCTTGCTTGAATTTGGGGAATTGGCCGGCCGTATAGCCGGATTCTTCGTTCAGGAGATGGGGCGGCAAGATGAATTCATAGCCGTCTTTCAGATGCTCGGAGATGAAATAATTCAACAAGGCCCATTCGAGTTGGGCGCCGAGTCCGGTATACATCCAGGTGCCGGCGCCGGAAATCTTGGCGGCCCGGGCGTAATCGACCAAATGGAGCGAGGTCGCCAGTTCGACGTGGTCCTTGATCGGAAAGTCGAATGTGGGCATAGAACCAAACATATCGATGACTTCGTTATGCTCTTTGCCGCCGGCTTTCAAGTCGGGATCGGGGGTATTCGGCAAAGCCGAAAGCTTGTCGTTCAAAGCCGCTTCCAGTTCTTTGAGCGTTTTTTCGTCGCTGGCGATGGAGGCGTTCAGCTGCTTGACTTTTTCAAACAGCGGCTTGACGTCTTGGCCCGTTTTCTTGAGTTGAGGGACCGAAGCCGACAGGCGGTTGACCTCGGCTTTGACCTGTTCGATTTTGAATAGCAGCGCCCGTTTTTGGGCCACTTCCTCAATGATCGGGGTCAAGTCGACCTCCCAGCCTTTGCGCTTCAGCAATGCTTCGATTTCGCGGGGCTCTTTTTCGATGCGGTTGATGTCTAGCATAAGTGGTTCATCCCTTCATGGCGGCGGTCGGTTTTCCGAAACCCGCCAGCGATTCATATATATCTTTGAGCCGCGGGGCGATTTTTTCAAGGTCGAGGGCCAAAGCTTTTTTATAAGCGGTCTCGACCGTGCCCGGCCATTGGCCCGACAAATACTTTTCTAACGTCTTTTCTAATTCGTAATTGCTGTTGGCCACGTACCCGGTTTGGTTATTGGTCAAGAAATCGGGATAGACGGCCTCGGCGCGGGCGATGATTTGTACCCGAGCCAGCATCGGGTCGAGGACCGAGACGGTCCCGGCCGCGTAATAGCTCGGGAGCATGAACGCCTTGGCGTTTAATAGAGCGGATCGGTACACGTCTTCATGGACCGTTTTTTTCAAGTGGACGTTTGCCGGCGCATGGCGGTATTCCTTCTTGAAATACCAGAACGACCAGCGATTCGGCTGCGGCCCGAAGTAGTAGAAATCGACTTGCGGGAACTGGCGGGCGATGGCGATGTAGTCGGGCAATCCGCTTTCTTTGGAATAGCGGCCGTGGGCGATGACCAGGGGCCGGGACGGATTGTAGCCGAAGTAGCGCGGGAAGATGCCTTTTTCGATTTCGTGCTCATGGTTGTAGCGGGCTTTGATGATGCCCTCCGACAGCACTTCGATCGGAGTGGTGACCCCGAGGTGGGTCAAGATCGTCTTGCCGCTGGCGGTCGGCACGATCACGAGCGTGGCCGACTGAAGAATCGACCAATCCCGGGACGAGATGTCCCATTTCCCGTCTTTTTTGGAGAGGAGGCGGGCGTCGGGATCATTCTCGGACATCAAAGCCGAGATGATGACCGGCACTTTCCGAAGCAAAGCGTTTTTGATGTATTTTTCGGCTTTGGTGCTGACGAAATGGGCGACGTCGTAGGCTTCGAGGGGGTCGGTCGTGAAGTTGACGCCCGACAAACGCGCCGCTTCGTACAAGTTCTTGACGACGCGCATCCCTTCGTAGTTGTGGGTGTCGCGGCTTTGGGGCCGAAAATAAATCAAGACGCGCACGGCGTTATTCCTCGTCTAGTTCCTCGTCGGCTTGATGGTCTTCTTCGTCTTCGCCGTTAGCGGTGGCCACGACGGCGATCGAGGAGACTTGGTGGTTGTCCTTGAGACGGATGACGCGCACCCCTTGGGTGGCCCGTCCCGAAACCTTGACTTGCGAAAGCGGAATCCGGATCACGACCCCTTCGGTGGTGATGATCATCAGATCTTCGAGCCCGTCGACGGCGCGCATGGCCACGATGTTGCCGTTGCGCTCGGTGGCGTTGATGGTCAAGACGCCTTTGGCGCCCCGTTTGGTCAAGCGGTAGTCTTCGGCCGACGACATCTTGCCGTAGCCCTTTTCGGTCAACACGAGAATATAAGCCCCTTCGTCGGAGGTGGTTACCCCGACGACTTTGGCCCCGTCGAGGCTCATGGCCTTGACGCCCATGGTGTCGCGGCCCATGTCGCGGGCGTCGCTTTCATGGAATTTGACCATTTTGCCTTTCGAGGAGGCGATGCCGATCAAGGCATTCCCGTCGGTATGCTTCACGTCGAGGAGTTCATCCCCGTCGCGCAGGTTGATGGCGATCTTGCCGTTTTGGCGGATCGAGGCGAATTCCTGGACCGCTGTCCGTTTGACGAGGCCTTGGGTGGTGACGAAGACCAAGTAGTGGTGGTCCAAATATTCGTCGACCGAGATGACCGACATCACCTTTTCGTCCTTGGCCAGGTTTAGTAAGTTGATGATCGGAAGGCCTTTGGCCGTCCGCGAATACTGCGGGACTTGATAGCCGCGCATGCGGTAGACTTTCCCGAAGTTCGTGAAGAACAGCAAATCGGTGTGGGTCCGGGCGTGCAGGAGGATGGTCACGATGTCGTTGTCGTTGGTGGTCATGCCCTTGATGCCCTGGCCGCCGCGGTTTTGGGTCCGGAACGAATCCGGGGTCATCCGCTTGACGTAGCCGTTCATGGTCAAAGTGACGACGATGTCTTCCTGGGGAATCAGGTCTTCGTCGTCGATGGTCGAAATGTCGTTGCTGATCTCGGTGACCCGGTCGTCGCCGAACTTGGCGGCCAATTCGTCGAGTTCGCTTAAAATGGTTTCGATGACGAGATGGCGGTCGCCCAACAACTCGTTATATGATTTGATTTTGTTGTCCAAATCGGTTTTTTCGTCTTGAAGCTTGCTGATTTCCATACCGGCCAAACGCCGCAGCTGCATGTCGACGATTTCTTTGGTTTGCCGTTCGGAGAAGCCAAATCGGGCTATGAGCTTTTCCTTGGCTTCGTCGAGGAAGGTATTCGCCTTGATGATGGCGATCACCTCGTCGATGTTGTCGATGGCGACGAGATACCCGGCCACGATGTGGATCCGGTCCTCGGCCTTCTTGAGAAGGAAGCGGGTCCGGCGTTCGACCACGTGGATCTGGTGGGTCAGGTAGTGGTTCAGCATCGGGATCAGCGGCAAAACCTTTGGTTCGCCGTTGACGAGGGACAGGTTGATGATCCCGAACGAGACTTGGAGCTGGGTGTTCTTGAACAGTTGGTTGACGATCACTTCCGGGACGACGTCGCGTTTCAATTCGATGACGACGCGAATCCCGTCTTTATTGGATTCGTCGCGGATGTCGGTGATCCCTTCGATCACTTTGTCCTTGACGAGTTGGGCGATGGCTTCGATCATCGTCGCCTTGTTGACTTGGTAGGGTATTTCTTTGATGATGATCTGCTTTTTGCCGTTTTCCTTATCGAAGATGTCGACTTTGGACCGGATCGTGATCGAACCGGTGCCGGTTTCATAAGCTTGGCGGATCCCGCCTTTGCCCAGAATCGACCCTCCGGTCGGGAAATCGGGGCCATACAAGTGGTTGGTCATCAATTCCAAGACGGTGATGTCGGGATTGTGGGCCAATGCCTTGATGGCGCTGACCACTTCCCGAAGGTTGTGGGGCGGCATGTTGGTGGCCATTCCGACGGCGATGCCGGAGCTGCCGTTGACGAGCAGGTTAGGAAACCGCGAAGGCAACACGACCGGTTCTTTTTCGGTCCCGTCGTAGTTGTCGGCGAAATCGACGGTGTCGCTGTTGATGTCGCGCACCATCTCGAGGGCCATTTTGGCCATCCGGGCTTCGGTGTACCGCATGGCGGCGGCTTCGTCGCCGTCGACGCTGCCGAAGTTGCCGTGTCCGTCCACGAGCGGATAGCGCATCGAGAAAGGCTGGGCCAAGCGGACCAAGGTCGAATAGATGGCCTGGTCGCCGTGGGGGTGGAATTTGCCCATGACGTCGCCGACGATGCGGGCGCACTTCTTATAGGGTTTGTCGGGTTGCATCCCGAGTTCGTTCATGCCGTAGATGATGCGGCGGTGGACCGGCTTTAGCCCATCGCGCACGTCGGGAATCGCCCGCGAGACGATAACCGACATCGAATAATCGAGGAAGGCGCTGCGGACTTCGTCGGAAATGTCAACGTCGACCAATCCGGCGGCCACCCCTTCTTGGATGCCGTCAGTCGTTGGCAGTGTTTCGTTTTTCTTGATGTCGTCTTTCATGTGGCGGCCTCCTTAAATGTCCAGGTTCTTGACGAATTTGGCGTTTTCGTCGATGAACTGCTTGCGCGGCAAGACGTTTTCGCCCATCAAGCTGGCGAACACGTCGTCGGCTTCGATGGCGTCGTCCAACGTCACGCGCAGCATCTTGCGCTTGGTGGGATCCATGGTCGTTTCCCACAGTTGCTCGGCATCCATTTCGCCCAAGCCTTTGTAGCGTTGGAACGGGTATTGCTCCGGAAGCTCGAGTTGTTTCTTGAGCGTGTCCAGTTGCTCGTCGTTATAGCAGTAATAGCTCTTTTGCCGATATTCGACCTTGTATAGCGGCGGTTGCGCGATGTAGACGTAGCCCTTGTCGATCAACTCCCGCATGAAGCGGTAGAAGAACGTCAAGAGCAGGATGCGGATGTGGCTGCCGTCGACGTCGGCATCGGTCATGATGACGATCTTGTGGTAGCGAAGCTTGGCTTCGTCGAACTCAGGGTCGATCCCGCCGCCAATGGCCATGATCATGTTGCCGATTTCGGCGTTGGCAAAAATGCGCTTCAATTGGGCTTTTTGGACGTTGAGGATCTTGCCGCGGAGAGGCAAAATCGCCTGGGTTTCGCGGTCGCGTCCGTTTTTGGCCGAACCGCCGGCCGAGTTGCCCTCCACGATGTAGAGTTCGCATTTGGCCGGGTCTTTGCTTGAGCAATCGGCTAATTTGCCCGGCAAAGTGGTGATATCAAGGGCGCCTTTGCGCCGGATGTTTTCCTTGGCGGTGCGCGCCGCGATGCGGGCTTCGGCCGCCAGGTTGATCTTATCGAGGATTTGGCGTCCGATCTTCGGGTTCTCCAAAAGATAGCGGTTGAATTGGTCGCCGATGATCGAGGAGACGATCTTGCGGACTTCCGAGTTCCCGAGTTTGGTCTTGGTTTGGCCTTCGTACTGGGGATTCGGGTGTTTGACGGAGATGATGGCCGTCAAACCTTCGCGGATGTCGTCGCTCGAGAAATTCTCTTCGTTTTCTTTCAAAATCTTATTATCGCGGGCATAGGCGTTCAAGACGCGCGTCGTGGCGATGCGGAAGCCTTCTTCGTGGGTGCCACCTTCGTGGGTGTGGATGTTGTTGCAGAACGAATAGACGTTGGGAGCGTAGCCGTCGTTGTATTGCATGGCCACTTCGACGAAGATGCCCTCGTCGCGCCCTTCGCAGTAAATGACGTCTTCGAAGATGGGTTCCTTGTTCTTGTTGATGTAGCGGACGTATTCGATGATGCCGCCGTCGTATTGGAACGTTTCGCCTTGTTCGACGGGGGTCCGTTTGTCGGTGACCACGATCTTGATGCCGCGGTTGAGGAAGGCCATCTGCTTGAGGCGGTCGCGGATCATTTCATAACTGAATTCGACCGTTTCGGTGAAGATGGTGGCATCCGGCTTGAAGGTGACGGTGGTGCCGCGGCGTTCGGTCGGGCCGACGTATTTGATCGGATTCAGGCATTTGCCGCCGTTTTCGAATCGAATGTAATGTTCTTTGCCGTCGCGATAGACGTTGATTTCGAGCCATTCGCTCAGCGCGTTGACGACCGAGGCGCCGACGCCGTGGAGGCCGCCGGCCACTTTATAACCGCCGCCTTCGCCGAATTTGCCGCCGGCATGGAGCAGGGTATAAACCGTTTCCAAAGCCGACTTGCCGGTTTTGGCGACGACGTCGGTGGGAATGCCGCGCCCATCGTCGACCACGGTCACGCTGTTGCCGGGATTGATGGTGACGTCAATCGTCGTGCAATAGCCGGCCAAGGCTTCGTCGATCGAATTGTCGACGATTTCCCAGACGAGGTGATGCAGGCCGGGGGCCGAGGTGGTCCCGATATACATGCCGGGGCGTTTCCTGACGGCTTCAAGCCCTTCCAGGACCTGGATGTTGCTGGCGGTGTATTCTTTGTCGGCCCGTTCGAGTTCGCGCTCGCGTTCGAGTTCGCGTCGTTGTTGTTCTTTCAGGCTTTCTTTATTTTCCATAAGCGGTTCTCCTTGGGTCGGCGTATGCCGTGATATCGTGGATCGTGCCGATGTTCCTTCGGTACTTGGTCGTCGTCAAGAACACTTGCTCGAATTTTGTCAGGAAGGCAATCAATCGGTCTTGAGTCGGCGGATCGAGTTCCGACAAGACGTCGTCGAGGACGACGATCGGACGCCGGTCCTTGTCTTCGATCAGAAAGTAGGGACTGAGTTTGAGGGCCAAAGCCAGCAGGCGATTTTCGCCTTGGGATCCGAACGAGGCGACGTCGGCTTCGTCGAGATCGAGGCGGAAGTCTTCGCGGTGAGGGCCGAAGTTCGTCACCTTGCGCTTGATGTCGCCATCGAGCGAGCGGGCATATAGCTCGCGCGCCTGCGTAAGGAACTGAGCCGAAGGCTTCACATAAGGTTCGTAGCGGATTTTGACCCCGATTTCGTTGCCGCGCAGGGCTTTGACGATCTTGTCAAGGACCTCGTTCACTTGTTCGAGATAAGCGCTTCGCCGCTGGACTAGCGGCAACGAGGCTTCAATCATTTGTTTGGTCACCACGTCAAGTTGGATGTGGTTAATGGCCTCTTGTTTCAACAACTCGTTTCGCTCTTGAAGCAATTTCTCGTAACGGGTCAATTGCTCGAGATAGCCGGATTGGTGTTTGATCAAGGCCACGTCGAGGAATTTCCGGCGCGCTCGCGGCAAATCATCGAACAGAAGCACGTCCCGGGGTTCGAACACGATTACGTTGACGAGTTCCGACAACTCCGAGAGGCGGGAAATCGGGCGGTCGTTGACCAAGATCTTCTTACCGCCGGCGCCTAGGCCGATGGCGACGCTCCGTTCTTTGTCGCGGATTTGGATCAAGGCCCGGATGGCCGCGAACGTTTGCCCGCGTTTGACCAGCAAGGCGTCGTTCGGGGTCCGAAACGAACGGGCCAGCGACAAGTAATGGATGGCTTCGACGACATTGGTCTTGCCGATGCCGTTGGGACCCACCAATACGTGAAGTCCTGAGTCGAAGTCCAGCCGCAACCGCTCGTAGGACCGGAAGTTGGTCAGTTCCAGGCGGGTGATGATCATACCGAGACGATTTCGAAATCGCGACCTTCGACCAAAACCCGGTCGCCGGGATATAGTTTCCGACCGCGCCGATTGTCGTCGATTCCATTGACGCGAATCGGGTGCGTGGCCAAGAATCCTTTGGCTTCTCCGCCCGAGTGAATCACGTCGGCCAACTTCAAAAATTGCCCTAAGGTGATGAAGGCGGTTTGGATGACGATTTTCGCGGCGGCGGTGAGGTTTTTGGCCATAGGTTCGATACTTGATAATTATACCATCGACGACAAAAAAAGGGAATATTAATATTCCCTTTGCGGCAAGTCTTTAAAATAGGCCCGATTTCGCTCAGTAAGTGCGTACCGGCGTGACTAACTGGACTTGGGAGTCATCTTTGTTATTGCGGACCACAAACGGCTTCATTTCGCCTAAAAACGCGATCGTGATGTCGTCGCATTGGGCGGCGCGGATGGCGGCCATCACGTATTCGGAATTGAATGATACTTCAAATGGTTCCCCGGTATACGAGAAGGTGGCGATCCGTTCGCTGGCCGACCCGACTTGGGCCGATTTGCTGGAGACCTCGACCGCTTCTTCGCTCATCGAAAGCTTGACGACGTTTTCGCGTTCGATCGAAAGGAGCGACACGCGTTCCATCGCCGAAATGATTTCCCGCGAATTGACTTCGAGGAAGAAATTGAAGGTTTTGGGGATGATGTTGTGGGTGTTGGGGTAGTCGCCGCCGATCAATCGGGAGGTCACCACCGTGTTATCGAAGGCAAAGAGGACTTTTTTATCGCTGACCGAGATCAAGACGTCCATGTCTTTTTCGATCAAGTGGGCGACTTCGATCAATACCCGGGCCGGGATGTTGGCGTTGATCTTGACGATCTTGTCGATGGGGATTTCCTTGCGCGACAAGCGAGCGCTGTCGGTGGCCGTGGCCACGATCTTGGCTTCGACGGCTTCGAGGTTGACCGCCGTCAGGATCGGGCGCTGTTCCTTGGTCGAAGCGGCAAAGGCGGTTTGATCCACCATTTTGGTAAAGGTTTGGCTCGGGAGGTTCAAGACCACGCCGTCGGCTTCTAGGTCCAATTCCGGATACTCTTCGATCCGCATGGCGTTTAATTTGAAGCTCGATTTCCCGTCACCGATTTCCACGATGGTGTCGTCGACGAGTTCCAAGGAGATGGTTTCGCCTTCGACTCGGCGCACGATTTCGGTCACGATTCTTGAATTGACCAAGGCCCCGCCGAATTCGTAATCGCTGATGATGGCTTGTCCGTCCAAAATGAACGGAATGGTGGTTTTGATGGCCAGTTCGTTATTGCTGCCGAGCAGGTCCAAACCCTTTTCGTCCAACGTCAGTTTTAATTGCGTCATGACGGGTAGCGGCGATTTGGCGCCAATGGCTTTAGAGGCGACGTTCAGTCCTTTGAGAAAGGCCTCGCGGTTTATTTTCAGTCTCATCAATTCATAACTCCTTTAATAATCATAATAAGCGGTGTTGAAGTTGGGGAAAGATGGCGGATTTTCACGAAATGTACTTATTTATTTTACCATAAAACCCGGTTAAAATCAGTGTTTTATTATAAATAAAATCAAGGTTTCAAGCGCTTTTGGAGTTGGTCGACGGCGGTGATCAATGTCTGGTCGTTTTTCAACGATTTCTCCACTTTGGAGACGGCGTTCATCACCGTGGAATGGTCCTTGCCTCCGAACAAAGAGCCGATCTTCAGGAAGGGGACGTCGAGCATGGTCCGGATTAAATACATGGCGATATGGCGGGCCATGGCGATTTGGCTGGTGCGGATCTTGCCGGTGAGTTGGTTTGGGGTCAAGTTGTAGAAATCAGCCACGGCGTTGATGATCTTGGTCTCGGTTACCCCGGTCTTGGGGCCGTTAGGACCAATCAAGGGTTGCACCGATTCGACGGCTAGGACCATGTCGATGTGCTTGGCTTGCTTGATGTTGATGACGTAGAAAAGCAAGCGGTTGAGGGCGCCTTCGAGCTCACGTACGTTATTGGAGAAGCGTTCGGCGAAGAATTCGAGCACGTCTTGATCAAAGGTTTTGACGTCCAGGCCATTGGTTTCGATTTTCCGTTTGAGGATTTCGACGCAGGTGGTCTGGTCGGGACGGGTGATGTTCATGGTCAAACCGGAGTTAAACCGCGAAACGAGCCGAGATTCAAGGCCGCGAAGTTCGCTGGGATGACGGTCGCTCGTAAGGATGATCTGCTTGCCGGCGTTGACCAAGGCGTTGAAAATATGGAAGAACATCTCTTCGGTCTTGGTTTTATCGGCCAGGAACTGGATGTCGTCGATCATCAAGACGTCAATCGACTTGAAAAAATCCTTAAGGTTTTCGCTTTCGCGGTCCCCGTGGACGTATTTGATGAATTCGTCGACGAAATCGTCGGTGGTGATGTATAAAACCCGCAAGGTGGGGGTGTTGTCTTTAATGTAGTTGCCAATCGCGTGGAGAAGGTGGGTTTTTCCCAAGCCGGACTGGGAATATATGAATAAAGGATTGTAGTTGAACAGTTTTCCGGGATTGCTGGCGATCATCAAGGCGGCTTGCGAGGCTTCGCGGTTGCTGGTGCCGACAACAAAGTTGTCAAAGGTGAACTTGCGGTTGATGAACGAGTTGGCGAAGAAGGCGGGCTTCTTTTCTAATTGTTTGTTAACGGTCGGTATTTCCGACGCTTGGATGAATTTGAGGGAGAATTCCGATTCGGTCACTTCGCGGACGACGGCGGAAATCAAATCGGCGTATTTGGTGGTCAATAGCGTGGCAGCAAGCCCGGAATTGACGACGACAACCATCGTATTGGCGTCGATGCCGTGCAGGTAAGAGCCGGCGAAGAAAGAATCGAAAATGTGCCTGTCGTTGATTTTGCCTTTCAACCGGTCGAGGATCCGGTCCCACAACTGCGTGATTTCGCTGATTGATGGTCGCATAAGCATCTCCTTAAAAACGATAAAATTTTAACACAGGCGCCACATAATAACAGCCCTTGTTCGGAGGAAAATTTATTTTTCCACACCATTAGAGCGAAAAACAGCGATTTAACACACAAATCCACACTTACCACATCTTATAGCGGTGGAAAACTTTGTGGATAAAACAATTCACTTTATCGTTTGTGGACAAAACCACGTAATTTAAAGTGTGATTTCTTACTGATTGAGGCATAAAATGGGCTTAATGCGCGATTTTCCACATAAAATATATGAAATTTAACCCAATTGAATCTTAATTCGTTTTATTGATTTCTCCACACTTGGCAAAACGTTGTTTATCGCGGTTGATTTTTCCCAACGGATTCGTCGGCTTTTGTTTGACTTTAAGTGTTATATAAATATATAATTTCTTTCGCGTGTGAAACACCACCGGAGGCCCATATCATGAAACGTACCTATCAACCCAGCAAACGCAAACACAAGACCGTCCACGGATTCCGTGCCCGCATGGCGACCGCCAACGGCCGCAAAGTCCTCGCTCGCCGTCGCGCCAAAGGAAGAGCGGTCCTTTCGGCTTAAGTTTTTGAAATTGAAAACCACAACTGCTTTAAGTCTGTGGTTTTTTCATTCATAATGATGAATGATCGTGAAAAAGAAATACCGTTTAAAAAAGGAACGTGACTTTAAAAAAGTTATCGCCGTCAATCGCACCGTCAAGAATCGCAGCTTCGTGGTTTATCATCTCCCCAATGAATTGGGATATCCGCGGGTCGGCATCTCCGTGTCCAAGAAAGTCGGAAACGCCGTCGTCCGCAATCGCGTCCGCCGCCAAGTCCGCGCCATGCTCGATCAATCATTGTCATTAGATCAAGCCAGCGACCTCCTCATCATCGTCCGCCTCGACTTCTTGACCCACCCCTTTGAAGACAACGCCTCAAAACTACACGAAATCATCGAAATCGTCAGGAGACCTGTTAATGAATAAGCAAACTAAACGTTGGTTGAGCATCGCCGGATTGGCCGGTTTCGTTTTTATCCTATCGGGATGCACCGCCAACTTCTGCTCGCCCGAAGACCAAGCCCGCATCATGTACGTGACGGAGACTGGCGACGCCGACAAAACCACGGCTAGTTATGAATATAACGACACATTGGCCGGCATCGTCGCCACTGCCGAAGAACAAGGCATCGCGGTGCCGTCAGACGATTATTGGAAAGCCATCGACGCCGAAGTCTTGGCCGCGGCCACCGTCAAAGCCGGATCGGCCGCTTCTTCTTTGACCGACGCCGAAATACTGGAAGATTATGGTTATGTTAAATTTTTGGGCGGATCCAACGAACTGTGGACCAATTGGAACGCCTGGACCAACGAACTCAAATTGACGCTGGGGGTCGAACAAACCCCCGACGCGGATTTCACGTCCCTTTATAAAACAAGCATCGACAAAGCCTACGCGAACTATCGGGCCTGCATCGCCATCGAAGACGGCGATTTCGGACCCGACGAACAATATTTCTTCTCGGCCAAATCCTGGGGTTATGCCTTTGAAAAAGGGTTAATCGAAGGTTTGTTCGTCTATCCGGTTGCCTGGCTCTTAGAAACCTTTGCCGTCGGATTCGGCTTGGGCGGTTGGGGCCAAGTCTTGGCGATTCTATTCACGACCATCATCGTCAGGGGCATTTTGATGGCGGCCACTTTCAAGTCGACGATCGGCACCCAAAAGATGTCGTTGTTGCAACCGGAAATGGCCCGCATCCAAGCCAAATACCCGAATTCCAAAACCAACCAATACGAAAAGCAACGATTGGCCCAAGACCAAATGGAACTCTATAAAAAGAACGGCATCAACCCGTTCTCGCAATTCTTGGTCTTGTTCCTTCAATTCCCGATCTTCATCGCCGTCTGGGGCGCGATGACCGGCTCGGCCATCTTGGCCACCGGCAGCTTCCTGGGCCTCAATTTGAATTCATCGGTCGGCAACGCGATCATCACCAACTTCTTCAGCGCCGGCTGGTGGACGGCTTTATTGCTCTTCATCGCCATGGGCGTCGGCCAATTCGTGGCCATGAAATTGCCGCAATGGCTCCAGAAGAACGATTTGAAGAAAGTCGGCCGCACCATCAAAAACCCGGCCGCCGACAGCCAACAAAAGCAAATGCGGATGATGAGCAACATCATGTTGATCATGATTATCGTCATGGGCTTCTCGCTGCCGAGCGCCATGGGCATCTATTGGTTCATCGGCGCCTTGATTTCGATCGCCCAAACATATATTACGAGGAAAGTGATGGCCCACAAAAAATGAAAACCTATTCCGGAAAAGTGTTGGAAGACATCTTGAACGTGGCTTCCGAAGAATTGAACCTGCCCGTCGCCGAGTTGAGTTATGAGATCATCGAGGACAAGAAAAGCCTGTTCGGCAAAAAAGTAACCATCAACATCTATGAGTTGTCCGACGTCGTCGCATTCGCCGAACAATATCTTGTTAACGCCATCGCCACCTTCGGGATCACGGCGACCACCAAGACGGTTTTGAAAGAAGACATCATCAACATCAGTCTCGATACCGACCACAATTCGATCTTGATCGGCAAAAACGGGCAAACGCTTCAAGCCATGAATGAATTGACGCGTCTGGCCACCTCGAGCCGTTTCAAAAAGCGCTATCGGATTCTTCTCGACATCAACGACTACAAAGACGGCAAATACGACAAGATCGTCTCCATCGCCAAGCGGACCGCCAAAGAAGTGCAGCGGACCCACATCGATGCGACCTTGGAACCGATGCCGGCCGACGAACGAAGGATGGTCCATAACGCCTTAAGCGCCTTCCACAACATCAAAACCGAGAGCGAAGGCGACGGCCGCCAACGCGCCATCGTCATACGCTATGTCGAATAAGGACCCGCGGGTCCTTTTCTTTTCTATGTTAGAATATTAAACGGTACCGATCATGTTTGACACCATCGTCGCTTTGGCGACACCACCCATAAAAAGCGCTTTGGCCATCGTTCGCCTATCGGGCGACGACAGCCTTTCGATTGCCAGCGCCATTTTCTCTCGCCCGCTTGGGGAAGCAGTCGCCCCGGGCCACTATTTCGGGCGTCTTGTCCATCAAGACCAGATTCTAGACGAAGCCGTGGCCTTGACCTATCATAAACCGCACAGTTTCACCGGCGAAAACGCCGTGGAATTCATCATACACGGCTCGCCGCTCATCGCTCAACAGGTAATCGAAGCCTGTTTGGCCCAGGGGGCGAGGTTAGCCACCCGCGGCGAATTTTCAAGCCGCGCCTATTTAAACGGCCGTCTGGATCTCGTCCAAGCCGAAGCCATCAACGACCTCATCAACGCCACCACCAACGAAAGCAAACGGCTGGCGCTATTGGGCTTAAGCGGCGCCGCCAGCGCCCTTGTCGAACCGCTAAGAATCGAACTGGCCGACCTCTTGAGCCTCATCGAGGTCAACATCGATTATCCCGAATACGAGGATCTCGAACCGGTCGACCGCGATAAAGTGATCAACGACATCGCATCGATTCGAAACCACATTGCCCGATTGGTCCACGAAGGCCGCCAGGGCTTGATTATCAAGGAAGGATTGAACCTCGCCATCGTCGGCAAGCCCAACGTCGGCAAATCGTCCTTGCTGAACGCCCTCTTGAAAGAAGACAAGGCCATCGTGACCGAAATCGCCGGAACGACCCGCGACGTGGTCGAAGGCGACATCAATCTCAACGGCTTGGTGCTCCACTTATCGGATACCGCCGGCATCCGCGAGGGCATCGACGCCATTGAAAAGATGGGCATCGCCAAATCGAAACGGGCAATTGAAAAGGCCGACTTGGTCATCGTCGTCTTGGACGCGGTCGGGCCCCTAGATGAGGAAGACCGCCAGATTCTCCAATTGACCGAAAATAGCAAACGGATTATCGTTTACAATAAATCCGACTTAAAACCATCCCGCAATCAAGACGGGAAACTATATATCTCCGCGTTGAATAAAGACATCCATGGATTGGAATTGGCCATTATCGACCTATTCGGGCTCGAAGAAGAAAGTTATGTCCGGCCCAGTTTGTCAAATGCGCGCCACCTCGGTTTGCTCGAAAACATGGACCGGGCTTTGGAAGTGGCGTGGCGCGACGCCACTAACCATCAAGGCTTCGATCTCATCAGCGCCTCGCTTCAAGAAGCCTATGGCGACGTATTAAGGATTTTAGGTTTGGACGCCACTATTGATCTATCGCAAGAAATATTCTCGCGGTTCTGCGTGGGTAAATGACATGTTGATCGACACCCATTGCCATTTAAACGACCCGCAGCTATATCCCCAAGCCGACGAATTGGTGGTCCGGGCCTTGTCGGCCGGGGTCGGCCGCATGCAAGTGGTCGCCTATGACGAACCCTCCAGCCGCACCGCCATCGAATTGGCCGACCGCTTCAAGGAAGTGTTCGCCATCGTCGGGATACACCCAACCGAAATTGACGATGGCCTAACCAAGACCCTTACGCTTATCGAAGCATGGGCCCGACATCCAAAAGTGGTCGCCATTGGGGAAACCGGACTCGATTATTATTGGGAGAAAGATCCCCTGGCGCGCCACAAGCAAAAAGAAGCCTTCATCGCCCAGATTGAACTGGCCGACCGCTTGTGCCTGCCAATCGTGGTCCATAGCCGCGAGGCCATCGAAGACACGCTGAATATCCTCAAAGCCCACACCCCTAAATACGGCGGGGTCATGCATTGCTACTCCGGATCCAAAGACATGGTCAAGGATTTCCTCGATTTGGGAATGTACATTTCATTAGGGGGACCGGTCACTTTTTTAAACGCCCGCGTTCCCAAAGAAGTAGCCCTCGTGGTTCCGGAAAACCGCTTGTTGATCGAAACCGACAGCCCGTATTTGGCCCCCCATCCGTTTCGGGGAAAGCGCAACGAACCGAGCTTATTGCCGCTCGTGGCCCAAGCCATCGCCGACATTAAAGGCGTGCCAGTCGCCACGATTGAACAAACGACCAGCGACAACGCGTTAAGATTGTTCCACGTGAAACTAAAATGAAAAAGACGATGTCCGCCATCATCGTGGTCGAAGGGACCACCGATGCCAATTGGTTGAATTCCTTCATAGACGCCGAAATCGTGATTACCAACGGAAGTGATGTTCCACGTGAAACAATTGAGTATCTGCAAGAGGCCGTCAAAACCAAGCCGGTCATTGTTATGACCGATCCCGATGGACCTGGACAAAAGATCCGTCATAAACTTGATCAGGCCATCCCGGGATTGAAACACGCTTTCGTTCCTAAAGAAGAAGCGATATCCAAAGGCAAAGTCGGCATTGCCCAAGCCGCTCAAGATTCGATTTTGAAAGCGCTGGACATGCCAATCGATACCAACCTCGTCACCGCGGGAACCTTGACAAGCTTTGATTTGATGTCGCTTGGCCTTACCTCCGGACCGCAAGCCGGCGATCGACGCGATTATATCGCCCGGCGGTTCCATCTCGGCCACAACAATGGTAAGCAAACGCTGTTTCGACTCAACAACTTAAACATTACCTTTGAAACGTTGAAGAAAGCTTTGGATGAATATGAGCAAAACCCCGAGTAAAGACCAAATCGTCAGTTATCTATACGAATA
>CAZBUP010000003.1:27718-50455 GCA_964495145.1 uncultured Staphylococcaceae bacterium
ATATTAAACGAAATCGGGATTTCAGGCATGCTTCGCCCGGAGCAAATCGCCTTGGCCGATTACGTCAAGCTGGCCAAACGGCTTGGTTTTTAAAATAGCGGTTCTTTACAGCCAAATCACCGATGTCTAGAATATATCGAGAAAAGGAAGGCCCCGACCCGATGATCGTCCAAGCCCACGCCAAAATCAATCTTGCCCTCAACGTTTTAAGCAAGCGTCTTGATGGCTATCACGAATTGGACATGGTCATGGTTCCTTTGGCATTACACGATACCCTCGAGGTCGTTCTGGCCCCCGATCAACCGGAGACGACGGTTGCCGTCGAGGGGGCTCAATTACCGGAAGGATCCAATAACTTAGCCTTAACCGCCGTCACCAAGATGCGCGAAATCTATCGGTTTAAGGAAAACTTCCGGATCCTCATTAAAAAAAGGATTCCGATGGCCGCCGGACTCGGGGGCGGATCCAGCGATGGCGCCGCCGTCGTTCGTTCACTCATCGCCATCTTGAAGCTTCAACCACAAGACCAAGACGTCATCAAACTATGCCGCGCCCTTGGAAGCGACGTGCCGTTCTTCTATCGTCAGGAAGCGGCGCGGGTCCAAGGAACTGGCGAGATGTTGACGCCGCTATCAATCAAAAAGCCGTATCAGGTCATGATCGTCAAACCCCAAGCGGGACTATCCACGAAAGCGGTCTTCGCCAAATACGACGAAGCCCCGAATAAACCAGGCGACATCGTTTCGGTGATGGAGGCTTTAAGGGATGATAACCTTTCATTATTGGCCCAATCGCTCCACAATCAATTGCAACCGGCCGCCGAACAGTTGTGCCCCGAAATCAAAACGATCGTTGAATCGCTTAAAAAAGACGGATTCGACCTTGTCTTGATGTCGGGATCCGGCAGCGCCGTCTTCGTTTTATCGCGACAATTGGCCAAACTGAAGAAGGCTGCGGTAAAATATGGTAAAAGCGGATATGAAGTTTTGTTGACCCAAACGAAAACGAAAGAGGGCTATGACCTATGAACCTATACTCGATTATATTGGCGGCCGGCAAAGGCACGCGCATGAAGTCGCTGAACGACAACGTCAGCAAAGTGGCTTTTCCCTTATTGGGGCAACCGCTGATCACCTATGTCATGAAAGCTTTGGAACCGCTCCGCTTTCAACGCAACGTCGTCATCGTCGGTTTCGGCGGGGAAACGACCAAAAGCCTCGTCGAACCCAAAGCCGAAATCGTTTGGCAAAAAGAACTCAAAGGCACCGGGCACGCCATCATGCAGGCGGCTCCCTTACTTGAAAAAGAAGAAGGCGTCACCTTGATCGTGTGCGGGGATACCCCGTTACTGGAAACCGAGACGCTCAAAGAATTGCTCAATCAACACCGTGACCAGCAAGCCGATTTAACGATTCTGACCGCGGTGGTCGATAATCCTTTCAATTACGGTCGTATCCTCCGGGATAACCGCGGCCATGTCGAAGCCATCGTCGAACAAGCCGACGCCAACCCGGAGCAAAACCTCATCAAGGAAATCAACGCCGGCGTATACGTCTTCGATAACCAGAAACTGTTCGCCGAACTGGCCAACCTGCAACCGACCAACAAGCAAGGCGAATATTATCTCACCGATCTGATTGCCCTTTTCAACCGAAAAGGTTATCGCGTCGCCGCCTCGATCGTCAAAGATTTCAAAGAGACCCTTGGCATCAACGACCGGGCGCAGCTGGCCGAAGCCGCCGCCATCATGCGCCGCCGCATCAATCTCCGGCTGATGAAAGCCGGGGTCACCATCGAAGATCCCGATCGGACCTACATCGGCCCCGACGTCACCATCGGCCCCGACACCGTGATCCGACCGAATTCCTACATTATGGGGGAGACCCACATCGGGCAACATAACGTCATCGGCCCGGAAACCACCCTTGAGAACATGACCGTCGGCCATGGTAACTTGATCATTAAATCGCTATTAGTCGATTCTAAAGTCGGCAACGACAACCAGATTGGGCCTTTCACGCACATGCGCGGCCATACCGAAATCATGAATCACGCCCGCGTCGGCAATTTCGTCGAAGTGAAGACCTCAATCCTCCACGACGGAGTCAAGGCTGCCCATTTATCGTATCTTGGCAATGCCGACATCGACGAAGGGGCCAACATCGGCTGCGGGACGATCACCGCCAATTACGACGGCAAGAACAAATGGGAAACCAAAATCGGCAAACGCGTCTTCGTCGGATCGGGAACCACCATCATCGCCCCGCTCGAAATCGGGGACGACGCTTTCATCGCCGCCGGGTCGACCATCAACCACGACGTGATGGAAAACGACTTAGCCATCGCCCGGGCGCGCCAAGAGAATAAACCCGGATACGCCAAGACCTTGCGCCAGCAAATCAACGACAAAAAGAAATAAAGACATTGTCTTCAGTAAACAAAAAACAGTGCGTTTCCGCACTGTTTTCGTTAATCAATCAAACGGTTACTTGGCTTTTTTGGCTTTGAGGGCCGCTTGGGCCGCCGCCAGACGGGCAACCGGGACCCGGAACGGCGAGCAGGAAACGTAATCGAGGCCGACGTTGTGGAAGAATTCGATGCTGACCGGATCGCCGCCGTGTTCGCCGCAAACGCCGAGATGGAGATGCGGGTTGACGCGACGGCCTTCGCTGACGGCCATCTTGATCAATTTGCCGACGCCGATTTGGTCGACGGTTTGGAACGGATCTTGTTCGAAGATCTTCTTTCCGTAATAGTCGGGCAGGAACTTGCCGGCGTCGTCGCGGCTGAACCCGAAGGTCATTTGGGTCAAGTCGTTGGTGCCGAAACTGAAGAATTGGGCTTCTTTGCCGATTTCGTCGGCCAATAAGGCGGCGCGCGGGATTTCGATCATGGTGCCGACTTCATAATGCATGTCTTGGCCCGACTTCTTGATTTCCTCGTCGGCCGTTTCCACGATGATGGCCCGGACGAACTTGTATTCTTTGACGTCGAGGGTGAGCGGGATCATGATCTCGGGCACGATCTTAATGCCAAGTTCTTTTTGGGCTTGGAGGGCGGCTCGGATGATGGCTTTGGTTTGCATGCGGCCGATTTCCGGATAGGAAACGTCCAACCGGCAGCCGCGGTGACCCATCATCGGGTTGAATTCGTGCAGGAAGGCGATCCGGTCCTTGACTTGTTCGACGCTTAAGTTCAGGTCGTTGGCCAATTCGACGATCTTGTCTTCTTCCTGGGGCAGGAATTCGTGTAAGGGCGGATCCAAGAGGCGGATGGTGACGTTCAAATCTTTCATCGCCATGAAGAGTTCATAGAAGTCGCTTTGTTGATAGGGCAGCAGCTTCTCAAGGGCTTTTTCGCGAGCCGGGGTGTCCGCGGCCAAAATCATCTCGCGCATATGGAAGATGCGGTCCTTGTCGAAGAACATGTGTTCGGTCCGGCACAAGCCGATGCCTTGGGCGCCGAAGGCCAAAGCCTGACGGGCGTCTTTCGGGGTGTCGGCGTTGGTCCGGACTTTGAGGGTCCGAGCCGCGTCGGCCCATTTCATGATGCGGCCGAAATAGCCGGTCAATTCCGGGGCGACTTTATTGACCGCGCCGTCATAGACGAGGCCGGTCGATCCATCTAAGGAGATGGTGTCTTTGTCGGTGTAGATCTTGCCGTTGAACTTCACGGTGCGGGCTTCTTCGTCAATCGCCGCCGCCGAACAGCCGGCGACGCAGCATTTGCCCATGCCGCGGGCGACGACGGCCGCGTGGGAGGTCATGCCGCCGCGCATCGTCAAGATGCCTTCGGAAGCGACCATGCCTTCGATGTCTTCGGGGGAAGTTTCCGCCCGGACGAGCACGACTTTTTCACCTTTTTGATGACGTTCGTGCGCTTCTTCGGCCGTGAACGCGATCTTGCCGGTGGCCGCGCCGGGAGAGGCCGGGAGACCTTCGCCGATCGGGGTCAGTTTCTTCAGTATTTTGGGATCAAAGCTCGGGTGGAGCAATGAATCGAGTGATTTGGGATCGATTCTTAAAACGGCTTCTTCTTCACTGATCAAACCTTCGTCGACCAAGTCACAGGCGATTTTTAAGGCCGCGGCCGCGGTCCGTTTGCCGTTGCGCGTTTGCAAGAAGTACAACTTGCCTTCTTCAACCGTGAATTCCATGTCCTGCATGTCGCGGTAATGGTTTTCCATCGTGTTGATGATCGAGATAAACTGCTTATAGACGTCGGGCAGCGTTTCCTTCAAGTATTCGATGCTGAGCGGCGTCCGAATGCCGGCGACGACGTCTTCGCCCTGGGCGTTGGGAAGATATTCGGCGAAGATGAACTTTTCACCGGTGGACGGCGAACGCGAGAAGGCGACGCCGGTGCCGCTGGTTTCGCCTTTGTTGCCAAAAGCCATCGATTGGACGTTGACGGCGGTACCCCAGGAATAGGGGATGCCGTTCATCTTCCGATAGACGTTGGCGCGGGGATTGTCCCAGCTGCGGAAGACGGCGGTGATCGCTTCGATTAATTGGACGTAGGGATCGTTCGGGAATTCCTCGCCGAAGACCCTTTTGTAATAATCCTTGTATTTGACGACCAATTTCTTTAGGTCGGACGCATCGAGTTCGGTATCCAGCTTGACGCCTTTGTGCTCCTTCATTTGTTCCAGCATCTTGTCCATTTCGGTCCGGCCGTGGTTCTTGGCGATGTTGGTGTACATGAGGATGAAACGGCGATAGGAGTCATAGGCGAACCGTTCGTTGGCGGTTTCTTTTGCCAAGACTTCGACCGTCTTGTCGTTCAAACCGAGGTTCAAGATGGTGTCCATCATGCCCGGCATCGAGACGCGGGCGCCCGAACGGACGCTGACGAGCAAGGGGTTCTTGTTGCCCCCGAACGTCTTGCCGGTTTCCTTTTCGATTCCGGCTACGGCGGCGTAGATGTCCTTGACCAAGAATTCGGGCAGGATTTTGCCGGAGTCGTAATATAAGTTGCAGGCTTCGGTCGTAATCGTGAAACCTTGGGGGATCGGAATCCCGATCGAAGTCATTTCGGCTAGGCCGGCGCCTTTGCCACCAAGAAGATCTTTGCCAAGACCTTTGGTGTCTTTGAAGGCATAGACATATTTCTTTTCTTGCATGTGATTTCCTCCATAACAGCATGGTTCCTTTAGCGCGGAACCCACTCACGCCGATAATAATATCATAGATATTAGTATAAACCATACATAAACGACTGAAAACGGTCCCAAACATCATCCTCATTCATAAAGGGTCGCGATTGTGGTAATGTTTATTCATCATCATGAAAATCACCTATTCGGATCCGCAAAACAGCATCGTCAATTTCTCGAACTCGCTTTTAAAGCATTTCGGGGCGACCCCGTTCCACGAGACGATCCCGGCCCTGGATGCCCTGTTGAAGGGCCATCGCCAAGTGGCCGTCTTGCTGTTTGACGGGATGGGAAGGGCTTTGATTCGCAAACATCTGCCCGAAGGGGCTTTTTTAAGGCGAAACGTCGTCCATACGATGACCTCGACCTTCCCGCCGACGACCGTCGCCGCTACCAACGGACTATTAAGCGCCCGCCATCCGATCGAAACCGGCTGGCTTGGCTGGGCCCAATACCTTAAGGAATACGATACGAACGTCGATCTATTCTCGGGCAAGCACAATTTGACCAAAGACCCGCTCGCCGATCACGAAGAAATACGCCGGCGCCTCGACTACGAAGACATCTTGACGTTGATTAGCAAACGAAATCCCGGACTGAAAGTCGGTTCCATTTGGCCCTCGTTCAAACCCGAAGGGGCCGAAAGGATTGAAGATTTCTTCCATCAAGTCGACCGCGCCTTGTCGGAAGTCGGGCCCAAATTCGTCTACGGCTATTGGGTGCAACCCGATTTGGATACCCACGATCACGGTGTCGACAGTCCCCACATCAAAAAGATCATCCGCGACATCAACGCGCGACTCGAAGAGTTGGCTAACCGCCATCAAACGACGCTGTTTCTCGTCATCGCCGACCATGGTTTAATCGACATCGACTTCATCAGCGAAACGGCCGACCCTCGCTTGTTCAAGATGCTGATTCGTCCCTATTCCAACGAACCTCGGGCGGCGAATTTCTACGTCAAGCCCAAATACCTGCGCGCCTTCCCGCGCCGATTCAACCGTTTATACGGGAGACATTTCATCTTGAAGACGCGTCAACAGGTCTTCGACGAAAACTGGTATGGTTCCGGCACCCCGCATCCAAGCACCCAGGAGTTTATCGGCGACTTCGTGGCCATCGCCACCGACCGGTCCAGTTTCGATCACGTCCATAACGGCACCATCGCCCACCTGGACATGAAAGCCCATCACGCCGGATTGACCGAAGACGAGATGTTGATCGACGTCATGGCCTTGAACAAGTAACCGCTATTTATTGATTGAGATTCTCGTATTATCATTAATTTATTATTTCTTCATTCAAGCATCGCGAGGACACTATGAAGAACAAGACGTTTCTTTTATTGAATCTTGCCGGGCTGCTTTTAGGATCCTGCGCTTCCAGCGCCGCCTCCATTTCAAGCGAGCCTGTTTCGAGCGATTCTATCAGTTCGGACAGTTCAGAAGGGTCTTCCTCGAGCCTTGAATCCAGTGCTTCTTCGAGCGAATCGTCTTCATCCTCCTCTTCGTCGTCCTCTTCCTCATCCAGCGAGACAATCGAATATCCCGAAATCCTCGCCCTCATCGATACATACGACATCGACGCACCCGATGATCTCCGGTATGAGATGACCCCGCGCGAATTTGAATTGGTCGCCTTGATTGGATACGGCATCCAAGCTGATGATTTTGAAATCAGCGGCGATATCATCCTCATCAAAGCCGGATTCCTGAAGCACTTCACCGAGATCGGCAACCATCAAATCACGGCCCGCTTCACTCGATTGGACCAAAATTATGATGTGTCCTTGCCATTTGAAATCGTCCAATCCCATGCCGCGAACCGCCTCGTCAACGAAGGGTTTGAAACCGGCGATTACCAAGGTTGGACCGGGTATCAAGTTTGGAAAGACGAAGCCGGGCTCTTTTCGTTCCGGGACGAACGGATCGTCGCGACCCAATTTTACGGTTCCTCGGGAAATAACATCTATAACCGCGACGGCCATTATCATTTAGGCGTTTACGCTTATCCATACGATAACGACAACAAGGATTTGAACCAGGAACGAATGGGTTTGCTCCGGTCCTCGAATTTCCTGTTGGGCGGCTCGGGTTGGATCAGTTTTAAACTCGGCGGGGGCAAAAATGCCGGCACCGCTTATCTATCCATCAAGGAAACGGCTACGAATAAAGAAATCGCCCGATTTGGGAACCGCCACTTCGGCAATACCCTCGTCTCGGGCTCGGCCAACGCCGAAGGATTCATGTTCCAATATTACGCCGACTTGTCGAGCCATATCGGAAAAGACCTGTACGTATTGGTCACCGACGGGGCTTCGCACGAATGGAGCGTCCTATCCCTCGATAGCGTGATCACCTATTACGAAACGGCCCCGCAGCCAAGCGCCAACGAATTAGCCGTCGACATCAAACCGAACATCCAAGGCATCGGAACCAAACAAAATAGCATAGTCGCCAACTTGGCCACCAGCGTGACCGGATGGGAAGACCCCCAGAACATTTTTCAATTCACCGACGGCCGAGCCCGATCCAACCGCAACGGCGGCGACGCCGCCCTCGGCGTCATGCGTTCACCGGCTTTCACCATCAATCCGACCGGCAATCATCTTCTCGTATGGGAATGGGAAGGGGCTTTGATGTATGATAAGCAGCTATTCCTATCCATCAAAGAGACAGAAACCAATATCGAAGTGGCCCGCTATACCCGGCGTGAAAATCTCTCCAGCAAAGTCGGCGGCGGCCTCGATAAGCATTGGGTCGATTTGGCCGATCTCGATCCCGATAAGGAATACTACGTCGAATTGGTCGACAACATCACGTCCAGTTGGGGATTGATCAGCTTGAAGACGATCGAACTGACAACGTTGGGCGATAGCCGCGTCCAAGTCGCCAGCGACCAAGCCACCCAGGCCTTGTTCCCATTGGCGGCCGTCGACCCGGGAACCGGCGGTCACCGAACCCCGGCTTCCTTCAATCAGGAACCGCGCGTCAATGTCTTCAACGACATCGTGTCATTAGGAGAGGATGCCGAAACATCGGCCGTCGTTTCCTATCAAGCCCATGACCCCCACGTCGGCTTGGAAGTGGTTGACGAAAGCGAATCGACGAGAATTGATAGCACCGCGACGATTGACCTAAACGAGGGTTTCAAACGCGTTACCTTCGAGGAGTTAGCCAGTGACACCCGCTATCAGTATCGCTTCGCCGCTTATGATCGAGCCACTCCGTGGCGAACTTTCAAAACACCGGATCCAGATCAATTCAGTTTCGTTTTTGCCGCCGATTCGCAGGCCAATTCGCTCTATGAAGCCCAAGTGCTCAACCGCATGCTGACGGCGGCCGCGACGTATGAACCGGATTTATCGTTTGTTTTATCGACTGGCGACGTCGTGGAAATCGGCGCCAACGAAAAGATGTGGGAATGGTTTTTCGAGACGACGACCAAACGCCATCAATATCCTTACATGGCCACGACCGGCAATCATGACTATTATCAGGCCGGCTATGAATGGCACAATAACCAGACCTTTGAAAAATACTTGCCGCATCCCCAAAACGGGACTAGTGGCAAATCGTCTTATTACTTCAAAGTGGGGACGACCCTCTTCATCATGCTGGACGCGGTCGCTTCCGATTATGGGAGCGATCAGATCGCTTGGCTTGAAAACGTCATCACCTCCCATGACGAAGGCCTCGTTATCGTCGGCACGCACTATAGCGCGTATGGTTCCCACCACACCGACACGGCGGCGGCGTTTGAAGCGGTCTGGACCTCGGTGTTTGACGAAAATGACGTCGATCTGGTCTTAAGCGGCCACGATCACCTATTCTTAAGAACCCCGCCGCTGACCGATGGGGCGATTGACCGCGACCACGGAGTCGTCTATCTGACCGGCGGAAGCGCCAGCGCCAAAATATATGAAGTCCCGAGCGAGGAAATTCCTTTTTATGATTTCGCTTTGACGACGCTACAAAACGTCGTGACCATCTTCACGATCGAAGGCGATTCGCTCACGGCGACGGCCATCAACCAAAGCGGAACCGTCGTCGATTCATTTACGATTAACGGAAATTAAGCTTCGACGTCCAAGGGAGCCAAAGGATTCGACCCCGAGAATTGGGCGTTATACAAGTCGGCATAGAAACCGTTGAGGGCCAATAGTTCCTCGTGATTGCCGGTTTCGATGATTTTGCCATGGCGCATGACCAAGATCGTCTTGGCGTTTTTGATGGTCGACAAGCGGTGGGCGATGACGAAACTGGTCCGGTTTTCCATCAGCTTGTTCATGGCTTCTTGGATCACCGTTTCGGTCCGGGTGTCGACGCTGCTGGTGGCCTCGTCCAAAATCAGGATCTTGGGTTGGCTCAAAATAGCCCGGGCGATGGTAATCAATTGGCGTTGTCCCTGAGAGACGTTGGTCCCGTCTTCGTTCAAGACGAAATCATAGCCTCCGGGTAGCGTCGTGATGAAGAAATGGGCGTGGGCGGCCTCGGCCGCTTCGATGATTTCCTCGTCGCTGGCCGAACTGCGCCCGTAGCGGATGTTTTCCTTGATGGTGCCCGAGAAGAGCCAGGTATCCTGCAAGACCATGCCGATTGCATCACGCAGGGCTTCATAGCTGTAGCGCCGGATATCGATCCCGTCGATTTTAATCGAACCCTGATTGACTTCATAGAAGCGCAAAATCAAATTGACGATGGTCGTCTTTCCGGCTCCGGTCGGACCGACGATGGCGACGCTTTCGCCCGGATGGATTTCTAGATTCATGTTTTCGATCAATGGGGCTTCGGGTTTATAGGAGAACCAGACGTTGTCGAATGTGACCTCGCCTTTTAAATGGCGGATGTCGGTGACGGCGTCGGAAGGATCGGGCGCCAATTCCGGTTCGTCAAGCACTTGGAAAATCCGTTCGGCGGCCGCGGCCGACGATTGGATGATGTTGGCGATTTGCCCGATTTGCTGGAACGGCATTTGGAACAAGGAGATGAGCACGAAGAAAGCCACCATGTTGCCGATGTCGTTGATGAGACCGCCGACCACGCAGATGCCGACGAAGGTCAAATTGTTGATGAAGTGGATGGTCGGATAGATGATGCCGGCGAAGAACTGCGAATAACGGTCGTCCTTGGCCATCCCGGTATTGATTTCGTTGAATTTCTTGATGGCTTCCGGTTCTTTGTTGAAGAGCTTGACGATTTTGAAACCGCCGTAGTTCTCTTCGATGTGCGAGGTCAAAAAGCCCAGTTTTTTGTAATAGACCTTAAAGCGTTTCCGGGAATGCTTGGCAATCAAAATCGTGAAGGTGATCGTCAAAGGAAGGCTGGCGACGGCCACCAAGGCCAGACGCCACGAACTGATGAACATGGCGATGGAACTGCCGAGGAACAGGAAAATCGAATAGATGACTTGGGTGATGATCTGCTGCATCGACCGGGCAATCGTATCGACGTCATTCGTGCCCTTCGAGAGGATTTCCCCGTAAGTTTGGGTATCGAAGAAGTTCAAAGGCAAGGTGTCGATCTTGGCTTGGAACGTCTTGCGGAGGTTATACGAGTAGTTGGCCGAGATGGGGATGATCAGCCATTCGCTCAACCACGAGAAGAGAGCCGAACCAACGTAAAAGATGAGCACGACCGCGAACTGCTGGGTCAAAGCCACCCAATTGACGATGATGTAGCCGGTGTCGCTGACCGAGAAGAATAAATCCGGTGTGTTGGCGATGTTGTTTAAGATATCGCGGATGAATAGCGGCGAGATGATTGAGAAGGCGACCGAGGCGATGACGATCAAGGCCACGATGACGAACTTCCAAATCATCGGCTTGAAATCGGCTAAAAGTCGCAGCATCGTCTTTTTGAAATTGCGGGGTTTTTCGATTGAACGACCCGCGAAACGAGGACCGGGGCCAGCCATATTAATCCGCTCCTTCGTTGGCCAGCACTTGATGGCTGAGGGCCAACGTCTTGTCAATTTCTTCCGGATCGAGTTGCGAATAGACGATCTCGCGGTAGATGTCGCACGTCCTTAAAAGCTTCTGGTGCTTGCCTTGGCCGACGATTTTGCCTTCGTGCAAGACCAAGATGTTATCGGCGTCGATGATGGTCGACACCCGTTGGGCCACGATGATGACCGTGGCCGCTCCGACATAGCCTTTAAGGGCTTGCCGCAGTTTGATGTCGGTTTTGAAGTCAAGGGCGCTGAAGGCGTCGTCGAAGATATAGATTTCCGGTTTCTTGATCAAGGCCCGGGCGATCGAAAGGCGCTGCTTTTGGCCGCCGGAAAAATTCTTGCCGCCTTGGGAAACGTCAAAATCGAGGGTTTGCTCGTTGCGCGAGACGAATTTGGCCGCTTGGGCCACTTCGAGAGCTTCCCACATGTCTTTTTCGTCGGCTTGGCTCTTGCCGTAATGGAGATTGTCCTTGATGGATCCCGAGAAGAGCAGGGCTTGTTGCGGCACGAAGCCGATCTTGGCCCGCAAATCGGTCTGGCGATAATCGCGCACGTCGACGTCATCGAGCAGGACCTGACCTTCGGTCACGTCATAAAAGCGTGGAATCAGGTTGATGATCGAGGACTTGCCGCTGCCGGTCGAACCGATGATGGCCGTGACTTGGCCCGGTTTCGACACGAAGCTGATGCCTTGAAGCGTCGGCCGCTCGGCGTCCTTGAATTTGAAGGAGACGTTTTTGAATTCGATCTTGCCCTGGGCGTCTTCCGCCTGGCGCGGTTCCTTGGGATCGAGGATGCTCGGCTTCATGTCCAGGACTTCCTTGATGCGGTTGGCGCTGGCGCGAGCCCGCGGCAGCATGATGAAGATGAAGGCGAACATCACGATCGAGTTCATGACGTTGATTGAGTATTGGGCCGTGGTCATCACCGAGCCGAACACTTCAAAACTGCTGGGAGCGGCCAATTGGCCGTCCAGCGAGGCGAAACCCAAATAGAAAATGGCGAGATAGGTAATATTGAACACGACGTTGATGCCGGGGTTGATGAACGACATGATGCGATTGACCCTCATGGTGATGTTGGTCATGTCGCGGTTGGCCTCATGGTAGCGTTTAGCTTCGTTTTTCTGTTGGTTGAAAGCCCGGATGACGCGCACGCCGGTCAAGTTCTCGCGCAAGACCAAGGTCGCCCGGTCGATTTTCTTTTGGATCTTGTCAAACAAGGGATAGGCGAATGAAAAGGGCACCATCAAGACCAAAAGGACCAAGGGGACGCTTCCGGCGAAGATCAAGGCCAAGACCGGATTGTTCCGCAAGGTGTTCGATATCGCAATCGTGAAAATGATCGGCGACATGATCATGATGCGGATGCCCATGAAGATGGCCATCTGCAATTGTTGGACGTCGTTGGTGGTTCTGGTCATCAACGAGGCGGTCCCGATCTTCTCGTATTCGGTCAATGAATAGGTGGTGACCGTCTTGAAGATGTCGGCCCGGACGTTGCGCCCGAAAATCGAAGCGATGTAGGAATTGAGCAAGGCGGCGCTGACGGCGCAAACGATGACGGCGAACGATTTGAGACCCATCTCCAAACCGAAGTTCAGGATTTGGGAGGAATCGGCCCCGAGCCGAACGGCATTGGTCATCAAACCCATCAGGCGAGGCAATTCCAATTGGAAGTACGCCTGCAGGGTGATGAAGACGACCGACAGGAGCAGTTGCCACCACGTGTATTTTAGATAACGGAGCAATTTCATAGATTTATGCCTTTCTCAAGAAGATGTTCATCAAAGCGTCAACCGACGGGGGAGCGAAAGCATCGCCTTCATTCAATTTGACATAGGTCAACCCGCGCATCGTGGCGAAGAACGTCACGGCCATTTCCCGCGGTTCGACGGGAGCAAACTGGCCTAGGGCCTGGCCGGCCTTGATCAAATGGATGATGAGCCAGAATGGCCGCTGGTCCTTTTGGGGAATGCGGAAGCGGGGCAAAGGCACCGTTTTTTGAAAACGCATGTTCAAGAATAAATAGAAGTGATAGGCGAAATCGGAACCGGGCCGCACCAATTCCTCAAGGATATGGGCGATGATGTTTCTCAGCGTCGCCTGGGGATCGATCAATTGTTCTGGGCCTAACTGCGGGAAAAGCGGCATGTACCCGAGGGCCAGCGAACGATCCAGCAAAGTCATGAAAATGGCTTCCTTATCGGCAAAATAATGATAAACGAGGCCATGGGAACATCCGATCGAAGCGGCGATGTCGTTAATGGAAGTGGCATCGTAGCCATTAATGGCGAAAAGATGCAGCGATTGGCTGAGAATCTGCTGCCGGCGGGCTTCTTTTAATTTTTCGATCGTCTGCGGGGAACGGGGCATTTTTATATTGACCGATTAGTCAATACATAAATTATATACGCCGACCCGATGATGTCAAACAAATCAGCTTATGAGTTTTTGACCATCTTCCGTTTCGCGGAAGTTTCGATCTTTTTTCCGATCCATTCCGATAGGAAATGGACCCCGACGCCCATGGCTCCGCCAAAGGCGAACCCGGCCAGGATGTCGGTTGGATAATGGACGACGAGGAACAAGCGCGAGAGACCCATCAAAAAGCCCAACACCAAGAAGGGCCAGAAGCGGCGCCGATCGGCCATGAAGATGATGGTCCCGGCCAATAGGCCGGAAACCGAGTGTCCGCTCATGAACGACCAAGAATCGGGCACGCCCAGTATTTCTTTACCGCCTATCACGAGGAGCGGCTTGAATATATCCGTGACAAACGGGACCAAACTAGCTCCTTCCGGTTCTAGGAAAGGACGCGGACGGGAGACGAGGGGTTTAAATATGTAATTGTTGAACCCGGCAATGAGAATCATCGCCAAGATGACGGTAATACCGAGGCGACGGTACTTCTTAATGAAAAGAAAGACGATTGCCGCGCCAAACCACACCACCCCGCCTTCGCCGAACAAGGTGAAGATATGGACGACCCGGTTGACGAAGTCGCTTCCGTGCAGAAAATCATTAATCCAATTCAATACGTCAAATTCCCACATCGTAAACATTCTCCTTAGGTTCTGGGTGTTTTCTTCCATACCGAGCCAGCCATAGGCTGACCAAACCGCCTAAAATCAATAAAGCCGCGGCGATGAGGATATGCCACCAGGGCAGCGATCCATACATGCCTACGACTTCGTAATTATAGTAAAGGGCGACGAGCGAGCCCAAGATGAACCCGATGATGCCGAAATAAGTCGCCAATTTGTATTTGCCCAATAGGAATTTCATCAAAAGGCTGATCAATACGAACCCGACTAGCATTCCCAATCCGAAAACGCCCAAGACGATCAGTGGGGCGATGAGATTGGAGGATAACCCGGTCTCCAGCGTCAACAAGAAATCGCGGATCATGGTCGTCAGCGGGGCATAGAAGCCGAGCACGAGCAAAAACATCGATCCGGAAATGCCGGGAACGACCAAAGCCGACACGGCGATCAGCCCGACGAAAAAGACGACGAGCAATTGCCAAACGCCCAGGGTGTTCACGATCGGACTTGCGTCAAAGGAGGTGACCACCGAAAGGACGCCGAGCCCGGCGGCCACGAGTCCGCTTAAGATTAAAACGAAGAGGCGCCACGGCGAAGCTTGATGGTTGATGACCGAAGTCAAGGAAGGCAAACTGCCGATTACCAAGCCGGCAAAAAGGGTGACCAGCGGCAGCGGAGCGTTATCAAACGCCCAGGTGATTGGAAAGATTAAAGCCAGGACGGCCGCCATCGCCCCCAATAAGATTGGGGTCAAATAAGCCAACGATTTCACGAAGTGGCGGCGCAGCCCGACGATGGCTTCGATCATGCGGTCGTAAATGCCCAACATGAAGGCGACGGTGCCCCCGCTGACGCCGGGGATGATGACCGCGGTTCCAATCGCCATTCCTTTTAGGAATAGAAGGAAATTATCTTTCAAATAGATGAGGGTTTTGCGCATGGGGCGTTTCGTTTCTTGTCAATTCATAAGTATACACTATGTGGTATAATTTCGAGCGAGGAACTTCGGCTTGAAATTGATCGTCGGTCTGGGTAATCCCGGACGAAAATACGCCAAAACCAGACATAACCTCGGGTATATGACACTCGACGCTTTAGCCAATCTCTTGGGCATTACCATCGACAAAGTCGGGTTCAACGGCGTCTATGCGACCATCAAATACATGGGGCAAGACGCCCTGCTTTTGAAGCCGACCACGTTCATGAACTTGAGCGGGATCGCCGTCAATGAAGCCATGCGGTATTTTAAGATACCGATCGAAGATCTTTTGGTCGTTTATGACGAGATGGCGCTGGATCCCGGCTCATTGAGGCTGCGGCCGGGCGGCAGCAGCGGCTCGCACAACGGCGTGCAAAACATCATCGAACAACTCCAAAACGACCAGTTCAAACGAATCCGTCTCGGCATTGGGAAACCGCCATTTTCGGGCATCGATTACGTCTTGGGCAAACCGAGCAAAGAGGAACAAAAACTAATCAAGGACGCCGTCGATCGGGCGGCGGAAGCCATCGTCGATTATCTGAAACACGACTTCAATTACGCGATGAATCACCATAACTGACCATGAACAATCTCTTTGATTTAATCAAAAACCATCCCGCCGTCGCCGCCTTGGCGAAACGGCAGGGGCGCTTTAGCCTTGACGACACCTTGGGTATCGCCTTTTTGACAGCCGGCGCCTATTTGAAGAAACCCCAACCGATGACGGTGGTGACCACCAACATCTATAATGCCCAGCGCATCTATGATTTGCTATCGTCGTTCGTGGGCGAAGATGCCTGTCTATTCTATCCGGTCGACGAGCTCCTGCGGGCCGAATCGATCGCCGCCAGCAAGGAAATGATGGCCCAGCGCTTATATGTCATGGATCAACTATTGAGCGGGCGTCCGCGCATCTTGATCACCCACGCGGCCGCGGTCATGCGCTTCTTGCCGGATCCCGCCTTCTTCAAGGCTCAAACCATCCACCTCGCGCGCGGCGCGACTTATGATATCGAATCCTTAAAACGGCAACTGGCCCAAAGCGGTTATGCCCGCGTCAGCAAGGTCGACCAAACGTTGCAATACGCGGTCCGGGGCGCCATCATCGACATCGCTTCGGTCAGCGAGGAACATCCGATTCGCCTTGAGTTCTTCGGCGACGAGCTCGAGAGCCTGCGTTATTTCGACATCGCCACCCAGACTTCGTTTGCCGACGTCGACGAGATTCGGATCCTGCCGGCCAGCGACCTCATCTTCACGCCCGAAGACATTGCCCGATTGAACGAATTAGCCCATCGGCAATTGGAAGACGATCGGACCGTCCTCGGCTATGAAGCCTATGAGCACCTGCGCACGAAAACCGAAGCCGATTTGGCCCGAGTGGACCATTTCGATTACCATCATTCGCTTTATAAGTACTTGGGCTATGCCCAATCAAGACATTTCAGCATTCTCGATTACACGCCGGAAAGCGTCGTCTTGGTGGCTAACCATGATCAAACGAACACCGCCAGCCGCCTATTGATCGAAGAGGCGTTTGATTATTTCAACGAGCTGTTCGAACACGGACAGTTGCTCTCGCATTTATCGATGTACCGCGATTTGGACCGGGTCTTGATGGCCCATACCCCAGTTTTGGCCAACCATCCCTTCCAAGGCGGGACCGCCGCCAGTCTCACCTTGTCCGTCTACGGCATCGTCGGGGCGGCCATGAGCGCCCATAACGCCATTCCCTTGATCGAGGCCTATTTGGCCAAGACCGACAAATTGGTGTTGGCCGTGGCCACGCTCCCGCAGCTCGATTTGCTGATCAATGCCTTGAAAGAAGCGCATCTAGACTATGAGCAGTTGGACGGCTTGACGCTGCCCCAAGGGCATTTAGGCATCGTCCATATGAATTTTGAGGAAGGCTTCGAACTGCCCGAATTCCACGTCGCCTGCTTGACGAGCCACGAGCTCTTCGGGTATCGATCAAAGCTCTCGCGTTTCATGAACCGCTACAAAGAAGCGGCCATCTTGAAATCATATGACGAACTGCGCCCGGGTGATTACGTCGTCCACGAAACCAGCGGCATCGGGCAATTCCTGGGCATCAAGACGATTGAGGTCGACGGGGTCCACCGCGATTATCTGCACATCGCCTATGCCGGGAGCGACGTTTTGTATGTCCCTTTGTCGCAGTTCAACCTCGTGCGGCGATTTGCCGGCAAGGAAGGGTTTGCCCCGCGACTGAACCGGCTCAATTCGACGGAGTGGGAAAAGACCAAAAAGCGCATCAAGGAACGGGTCAGCGATTTAGCCGATCGCCTCGTGGCTTTATATAAGGAAAGGGCCGCCGCGGCCGGGTTTGCCTTTGGCAAAGACGACCAACTTCAAGCGGATTTCGAAAGCCGATTTCCGTTTGAATTGACTCCGGACCAGGAAAAATCATTAAAGGAAATCAAAGCCGACATGGAAAACGCCGTCCCGATGGACCGGCTCTTGTGCGGCGACGTCGGCTTCGGCAAGACCGAAGTCGCCTTCCGGGCCGCCTTCAAGGCCATCAGCAACGGCAAGCAAGTCGCTTTCCTGTGCCCGACCACGCTCTTGGCGCGGCAGCATTACGAAGTGGCCCAGGAACGTTTTTCCGGATTTGGATTGAACATGGCCATTTTGTCGCGATTGGTCCCAGAAGCGGATCAGCGAAAGTACATCAAGGAAATCAAAGAAGGGCGTACCCATCTCGTCATCGGCACGCACCGGCTCTTGAGCCAAGAAGTCAAATTCGCCGACCTGGGCTTATTGATTATCGACGAAGAACAACGGTTCGGAGTCGAACAGAAAGAACAAATCAAGGAACTGAAGTCCAATGTCGACGTCTTGACTTTGACGGCGACGCCGATTCCGCGCACCTTGCAGATTTCGCTGTTGGGCATCCGCCAAATATCCCATTTGAACACGGCCCCGGTCCATCGCATGCCGATCCAAACCTACGTCATGGCCTATAACCAAGCCATCATCAAAGAATTGATCGAACGGGAATTGGGGCGTCAAGGGCAAGTATTTTATCTCCACAACAACATCGCCACCATCGACGCCACGGCCCGCAAGTTGCAGACGATGATCCACCAAGCGCGGATTGGAATCGTCCACGGGCAAATGCTCCGTGACGACATCGAAGATGTGATGGTCCGCTTTTATAGCGGCGAGTTGAACCTGCTCGTGTGTACTTCCATCATTGAAAACGGCATCGACATCGCCAACGCCAACCTAATCATCGTCGAAGAAGCCCAAAACTTCGGCTTGTCGCAACTCTATCAAATTAAGGGACGGGTCGGACGCGGCAACCGCATCGCCTTCGCCTACTTGCTCTACCGCGAGAACAAGATCATCAACGAAACGGCCACCAAGCGCTTGAAAGCGATTCAAGACTTCACCGAACTCGGCAGCGGCTATAAGATTGCCCAGCGCGATTTGATGATCCGCGGTGCCGGCGACATCCTCGGCCCGGAGCAGGCCGGATTCATCGACACGGTCGGCATCGACATGTATCTGCAGTTGTTGAACGAAGCCATCGAAGAGAAGCAAACCGGACAGGCGACCCCGCCACCGGAAGTCCCGATCAGCCTCGGCATCGACGCCTATATCCCGGAGCAATACGCCGAGAATACCGACAAGATCGAACTCTATCAAGAAATCGACCTGGCGAAAACATCAAATGACATCACCAACATCCGGACTTATGTCCGGGATCTATATGGCCGCTTGCCGCAGGAGGTCGACCTTTTATTAAGAAAACGCCAAGTCGATTTGTGGCTGAAACACCCGGCGTTTGATTTTATCAAAGAAACCAAACCTTACGTCGACGTAAAGCTTTCTAGGGCCTTCGTCTTGATGAACAAGGCCGGGACCTTGCTGTTTGAACGATCGGCCATGCTCATGCCTTTGATCCGCGTCGATTATCAAAATCGCGAACTTAAGATCCGCTTGTTCAAAAAAGGCAACTGGTTCGACAACCTGGAGAAACTGCTCAACGTCGTCATGGGCGTTTATGATGAATTGGCCGGACGGGATGAGCCTCGCTTCTTTATTTGATACAATAAGATTTGATGAGAATCGACAAATTTTTAAAAAGTTCCCAATTGATCAAGCGTCGCACCGTCGCCAAGCAAGTGGCCGACGGCGGCCGCGTTTTCATCAATGACAAGAAAGCCAAGCCCAGCGATGAAATCCGCGCTGGCGACGTGATCCGCCTGGAACTGGGACGCCGCCTCGTCCAAGTCCGGGTCCTCTCGACCAACGACAAGCCCATCAAGGGCGCACTCGCGTCCATGTACGAGTTGATTGAAGAAACCAAACATGAATGAAACGTTATTGAACCGCCAAGGTTTGTATCTCGTCGCCGTGTCATACGGTCCCGATTCGATGGCTTTGCTGCACATGATAGTGACGGGCGGATATCGCGCGGCGGTGGCCCACGTCAATTACCATAAGCGGCAGCAATCCGATCTTGAACAAACCGGGCTCGAGCAATTCTGCCTCGACCACGACCTGCCCTTATACATACTTGATATCCAAGAACAACACCCCCAGGGCAACTTTCAGACATGGGCGCGCCGCGTCCGATACCGCTTTTTTGCCGAAATCGCCGCGGCCATCAAGGCCGAAGCGGTGGTCGTTGCCCACCATCGCGACGACAATCTCGAGACCATTTTAATGCAGCATTTGCGAAAAACAATGGCGATTTGCAGCGGTATTGTCCCGGTTAGTAACCTTAATGGCGTGAAAATTGTCCGGCCTTTACTGGATTATTCTAAGAAGCAATTGTTGGATTATTGCGTTTCAAACGAGGTTGGCTACGCCATTGACGAAAGCAATTTGTCCGACATGTATACCCGCAATCGAATTCGCCATCAACTATTGCCGACATTGTCGGAAGCAGAGATTATGACGCTGCTTGACGAAGCGCGACTCCACAATGAAATCACGTCCGCCCGTCTAGACGAACTTCGACCCCAAGTTCATAATGACGCCTTCAAAGTCGAAGCGGTGAACCGGGCCGACAAAACGACGATTTTCCTTTTATTGCACCTACTATTTAAAGAGGCGCTTCCGGATTTTCCCATCTCGCGGCATTTGATCAGTGAAGTGCAAACGGTGGCGGCCGCTTCCCGCTCGCAGTGGCGTCGGCATCTACGAGGCCGGTACGAATTAACACGCAGCTATGATGTCTTCAAATTGGCCCACGCTGAGAAGGTTAGCGGTTATTCGTTTACTTACGAGGCGCCTTCGCAAGACGACAATCGGTATTTCTTCATGGATTTCACAAAAGGAAGCCATCATGACCTGATTCAGGCCCACGATTATCCGATTACCATTCGAAGCCCGCGCCCCGGCGACAAAGTGATGGTGGATGGCCACGAATGCCTCTTGCGGCGCTTGTTCATCGACTGGAAACTGCCTCACGACCGGCGAGCGACCTGGCCCGTCATCGTCAACCAGAGCGGCCTCATCAAGTTCGTACCGCGTTATCAAAGCGACTTCCGTCCCGGCGAGCACCCGCGGTTTTATGTGAAGTAGGGCACAAATTTATATAAATAACGGCGTATAATGTATAATTATTTTGCTTGTTTTGGTATTTTAAACAAAACAGACTAAAAGCGCGCGAGGTTAACGATGAGCACTACTCCCAACAAAAAATCCGGACTGTTCGGCTTCCTATTCCCATACATCTTGATGGGCGTGGCCGTGATCGTCTTCATATGGCTGATTTTCTTCCAGAATCCCGGCACCACGATTACGGTCGGGCAAACCGATCTGGCCGAATTCTTGAATACCCAGGAAGTGACCCAAGTCACCACCACCGAGAAACAAACGATTACCCAAGTCACCGGCACTTTTGTCGATGGCGAGGGCAAAACAATGTATTTCACGGCCACGTATGAGACCAGCAATATCTATATCAAAGACGCCGTCGACGAAGTCTTGGCCACCCGGCCGGGCACCGAACCGGGCACGTTCTATTACGATGGCGACATCTGGACGAGCGAAAACGCCTTCCAGACCAATTGGTTTGAAACGTGGGGTCCCACCATCTTGTTGATCGGCGGCTCGGCGGCCTTGTTTTTCTTCTTGTTCGCCCGGATGAACGCTTCGGTCAACAGCTCCAACAGCAAAGCTCTGGAATTCAACAAATCACGGGCACGCCGTGAAGATACCTCGAAAGTGCACTTCTCCGACGTGGCCGGATGCGACGAGGAAAAGGCCGAGATGGTCGAAATCGTCCAATATTTGAAAGATCCCAAGAAATTTTCCAAATTCGGGGCCAAACTGCCCCGCGGCGTTTTATTGGTCGGGCCTCCCGGCACCGGTAAAACCTTATTGGCCAAAGCCGTGGCCGGCGAAGCCGGAGTCCCGTTCTATTCAATCTCGGGCGCCGATTTCGTCGAAATGTTCGTCGGCGTGGGCGCCGGACGCGTCCGCGACATGTTCCGCCGCGCCAAACAAACGGCGCCGTGCCTCGTCTTCATCGACGAATTGGACGCCGTCGGTCGCCAACGGGGCGCCGGCATGGGCGGAGGCAACGACGAACGCGAGCAAACCTTGAACCAACTTTTAGTTGAGATGGACGGATTCTCGGATAACTCCGGGGTCATGGTCATCGCGGCCACCAACCGCGAGGACGTCCTCGACCCCGCTTTGCTGCGAGCCGGACGCTTTGACCGACAAATCACCGTCAACCTCCCGGACCGGATCGGCCGGGCGGCCATCTTCCGGGTTCACGCCCGAAACAAGAAAATCGATCCCTCGATTGATTTTGACGGCTTAGCCCGTCGCACCGTCGGTTTTTCGGGTGCCGACATTGAAAATATCCTCAACGAAGCGGCCATCTTGGCCGTGCGCGGCAACCGCGAACAAGTCGCCATCGAAGACATTGACGAAGCCATCGACCGACGCATCGCCGGACCGGCGAAAACGAGCCGAGCCCTGAACGAGCATGAACGTCGGGCCATCGCCTATCATGAAGCCGGCCATGCCATCATTGGTCTGAATTTAAAGCATTCGGACAAAGTCCAGAAGATTACCATCGTGCCGCGCGGACGTACCGGCGGCCACGTGATGATGACGCCCGAGGAAGATCGCTTCTTGATCACTAAAAAAGAATTGATCGCCCGCATCATCGGCTACCTCGGCGGCCGTTCCTCGGAAGAGATTTTCTTCTCAGACATTTCCACCGGGGCCCAAAACGACATCGAAGTGGCTACCCGGATCGCCCGGTTGATGGTCACTGAATACGGGATGTCCTCACTGGGGCCGATCCAATACGAAAACGACAGTTCCTCGGTCTTCCTAGGCCGCGACTATACGTCGGTCCAGAAGAATTTCTCGACGCAAATCGCTTATGAAATCGACACCGAGGTTCGTAAGATCATCGATGAAGCCCACCAAGAGGCCCATCGCATTTTGACCGAACACAAAGAAGACGTGATTCTGCTCGCGGAAACGCTCCTTGAAAAGGAAACGATCGCTGCCGAAGAAATCAATTACCTCTTGAAAAACCGCAAATTGCCGAATGGCAAAACGGCAAGGCGCCGACGCCGGCGCCCGAAGCCGAGAAAAAAG
>CAZBUP010000004.1:0-18508 GCA_964495145.1 uncultured Staphylococcaceae bacterium
ATTAAAATCAGTGATGCCTTGGCCTATGTCGTCCCCAGCCACATCGACGTCAACAAACCGCTCGATAGCGTCATCGTCTACTTCCGTAGCCGCGATTGCCAGACAAAGCAAAAACTGACGATTTTGATAGACGAGACCATCATCTTGACCCGTAAATACAAACAAGTCCGACCCCCTGAGATGGAGCGGTTGAAGCTCGATTTATCGAAATCCGGCATCAAAAATACGATTGAAATCCGATTGGAGGCCGACGCATGAAAGACATCATTTGCATCGTTTGTCCCAATTCTTGCCATTTGCAGGTCGACGAAACGACCATGAAGGTCATCGGGCAGCAATGCCCCCGCGGCGAAGCCTACGGGCGGCAAGAGATCACCCATCCGCAGCGGACTTTGACAACCAGCGTGCGTACGTCCTTTAGCGACCATCCACTCGTCAGCGTGCGGACCCGTGGCGAGATTCCCAAGGCCGCCATCGCCCAGGTCATGGGCGAATTGCAGAAAGTCATTGTCACTGAAAGATTGCCAAGAGGCAGTGTCATCGTTGAAAATGTAGCTAAGACCGGCGTCGATGTGATCACCACCACTTCACTCGACCGATAGGAGAATTTTATGCCACACGATCCATTGGTTTTGACTTTCGACTGCGGGACCCAAAGCATCCGCGCCCTCCTCTTCAATCAAAATGGGGAGATCCTCGCCAAAGAACAAAAAGCCTTTACGCCTTACTATTCGAAAAAGCCGGGTTACGCGGAACAAAAACCCGAGGTTTACGAACAGGCCTTGGAAGAAGTGTCGATGGCCATTCATGGAAAGCATCCCGATCTCGTCAAACGAATCATCGCCGTGACGATTACCACCATCCGCGACACCTGCGTCTGTCTAGACGATGCGGGAAAACCGCTGCGCGACATCATCGTGTGGCTCGACCAACGCCAAGCCAAGTGCCAGAACCCAATGCCGATGGTATCCCGATTAGCCTTCGGGGTCGCCGGCATGAAAGACGCCATCGAAGACCAACGCAAAATCACCAAGAGCAACTGGTTGATCGAAAACGAGCCGGATTTGTGGGCCAAAACCTCAAAATATGTTATGTTTTCGACCTATATGGTCTCCTTGCTCGTCGGCAAAATCATCGATAGCAGCGCCAGTCAAATCGGACACATCCCTTACGATTTCAAGAACAAAGTCTGGTATGCCGAAAATCATTTCAAGTTTCCGATTTTCAACGTCGAACTTCGCAAGTTGGCCCCCATCGTCGAACCGGGGACCGTCCTCGGCCACATCACAGCCGAAGCTTCAAAACGTTTCGGCATCGCCGAGGGATTGCCCCTGATTGCCACCGGAAGCGACAAAGGTTGCGAGACGCTGGGCACCGGCGTCGTCGATTCATCGATGGCATCGCTCAGTTTCGGGACCACGGCCACGATTCAAACCACGACCCGCTCATACATTGAACCGGTCCAATTCATGCCGGCATACCCCGGCGTGGCCCCAGGCACTTTCAATCCCGAAATCCAGATTTACCGCGGTTATTGGATGGTCAGTTGGTTTAAAAAAGAATTTGCCGAAAAAGAAGTCCGTGAAGCTAAGGAGAAAGGCGTGGCCCCCGAAGAATTATTAAATCAACGGCTTAAAGAAGTCCCGCCCGGCTGCGATGGCTTGATGCTGCAACCATACTGGGCCCCCTTGCTTAAAAGTCCGGAAGCGCGCGGCGCCATCATCGGATTCTCGGGCGACCACACCCGAAGCCATATCTACCGGGCCATCATCGAAGGCATCGGTTATGGGCTCTTGGAAGGGATGCGCCATCTCGAGAAACGACTGAAAGCCCCCATCAAGGCCCTGACGGTGTCCGGAGGCGGTTCCCAGAGCGACGAAATCTGCCAGATAACCGCCGACATGTTCAACCGCCCGGTCCATAAAATCCAAACCTACGAGGCTTGCGGCCTCGGCAGTTCTATGGTTGCCTTCGTTTCGATGGGCATTTATAAAGATTATCCCGAAGCGGTCAAGCATATGGTCCATTACACCAAAACCTATGAACCGAATGCCGAGGTCCATCGCGTTTATGACCGGCTGTATAACCGCATCTATGAACGCATCTATCCATCCTTGAAGCCGCTTTACCGCGAACTGCGCCGTTTCGAAAACGACAAGGAGAATGAACATGTCAAATAAACCATACAAAGGATTTTCGCCCGAATGGATTAACCGTCCGGCCCCTTCCAATTCATTCCGATCGATTTTCCGTTGGGGCGATCCCGATTACTTCAAATGGCCCAAGGAAACCTTGTATCAAGCCATCAAGGAAAAATTCGGCTTGACCGACGACGATTTCAAGCATTACGACGGCGACATCGGGTTTGGGCGCGTGGCTTATGAGGTCCCATCCAAGATCGAACCGCGCCATCTCGACGCCTTCGTGGCGATTTTAGGCAAAGATTTCGTCCGGACCGACGATTATTCGCGCCTCAGCGTCGCCTATGGCAAAACGATGTACGACGTGCTGCGCATCCGCCAGCAAAAGATCGAAAACCTGCCTGACGTCGTCTTGTATCCCGACACCCGGGAGCAAATCGAAGCCATCGTCTTTTATTGCGCCAATGAAAAGATTCCCGTATACGTCTATGGAGGCGGTTCCAGCGTCACCCGCGGCGTCGAATGCATGAAAGGCGGGGTTTCCCTCGACATGCGGCTGCGCTACAACAAGGTCTTGGCTTTCAACGAAATCGACCAAACCATCACGGTGCAAACCGGCATGAGCGGGCCATTGCTCGAAAAAGTCCTCAACGAAGCTCCGGAACGCTATCAGGCCAAACGCGCCTATACGTGCGGGCATTTCCCGCAATCGTTCGAATACAGTTCGGTCGGCGGTTGGATCGTGACCCGCGGGGCCGGACAAAACAGCACCTACTACGGCAAGATTGAAGACATCGTCCTCCAGCAAAAATACGCCACCCCGATCGGTCCGATCGTGACCTCGCCTTACCCGCGGGAAGCCACTGGGCCTTCCTTGAATCACATCATGATGGGTTCGGAAGGCGCCTTCGGGGTCTTGACCGAAGTCACGCTGCGGATTTTCCGTTTGAGCAAGGATAACCGCCGCAAATTCTCCTACATGTTCAAATCCTGGGCCGACGGCATGGCCGCCACCCGCGAAATGATGCAATGCGAAGCCGGCTTTGCCTCGGTGTTTCGGCTCTCCGACGAGGAAGAAACCGACGTCATGATGCGGTTATATAACGTCGACGAATCGCCTTTGGCGCCCCTGCTTAAGATGTGGGGCATGTTCCCGATGAAACGCTGCCTGTTCCTTGGTTGGAGCGAAGGCGAAAAAGGCTTTGCCCGCAACGTGGCCGCCAATATCCGCCGCATTGCCCGCAAACATGGCGGCCATAGCTTGACAAGCATTGTGACCACCGCTTGGGAACACGGCCGCTTCAGCGATCCCTATCTTCGCGATTCGATGCAGGATTTCGGCATCTTGACCGATACCCTCGAATGCAGCGTCTTGTGGTCGAATATGGAACAAGTCCATCAAAGCGTCCGGGCTTACTGCCACTCGCGCCCGAACACGATCGTGACCACCCACTTGTCGCACGCCTATCCCCAAGGGGCCAATTTGTACTTCATCTTCATCACCAAGATGAACGACATCGACGATTACCTCGCCTACCATAGCGGCATTCTCGACGCCATCCAAGCCTCGGGCGCCAGCATGAGCCACCATCATGGCATCGGCAAGATGTTCGGACCATGGCTCGAAGGGTCGCTCGGTTCGCTCGAATACGGAACCCTGAAGGCGCTCAAACGCCATTTCGATCCCGACAACATCATGAATCCGGGCGGGACGCTTGGTTTCGACATCCCGCCGGAGAAGCGCAAATTCCTTAAAAAATAGGCATAAGAAAACGGGATTTTTGAGAATCCCGTTTTTGTGTGCGGTTACATGACGTTTTTGATCTTTTGGTATTGCTCGCGGTCGAGATAATACAAGACTTCGTCGAGCACGACCCCGTCATAGCGGACCGTGGCTTGTTTCAAGGTGGCTTCATAAATGAAGCCGCAGCGTTCGATCACGCGCCGCGACCGGTCGTTGAACGGATAGTGGGTGACCGTCACTAGATCAAGCTCCAATTCCTCAAACGCGAAGCGGATGACGCGCCGGGTCGCTTCGGTGATGTAGCCATGGCCCCAGTATTCGTCATCGAGGACATAACCGATCGACCGCGCTTTGGGGTTGCGGCGATGGTTGTCGGGATGCAGTCCAATCGAACCAAGCAGGCATCCGTCCCGTTTCGAGGTGACGGCCCACACTTCCTGGCCTTCGATGAACTTGGCCAAAATCGCTTCCGATTCCTGAATCGATTCGTGGGGCTTCCATCCGGCGTTGGGTCCGATGGCGGCTTTTTTGGCATAATGGTTGAAAGCCGGCAAATCGCTCCAAACGAACGAACGAAGGATCAAACGGGGCGTTTCAAGGGTTTTCATGGTCGTAGCCTCCTATAAAAATAAATGCCCGCGAGGGTCGCGCGGGCATGGTGGTGCGTCTTACTGCTGTGGTTCTTGACTCGCCAATTCTAGGAAGAGGTGACCGATCAAGTTGCCGACGATAGGCGTCATTTCGACGCCGATGCGCTCCCGGCTCAGGAACTGCTCTTTGTTACCGACTTCGTAGGTAATGGCTTTGAGGCAGACAATCGGGATGTCATAGAATTGGCAGGCGATGGCGATGCCCCCGACCTCGGTATCCATGGCGATCATGTCCGACAAGGGCTGATAGTATTTGTTGACCATGTCTTTGGCTTCGTCTAGGTTGGTGATCAAAAGGTTGGAGCTGAGGATGAACCCGCGCACGATGTTCTTGTTGGCTTCGCGGTTATTGTGCATTTCAATGATGTTCAGGCACATGTCTTCCGAGTGGGTAAACAAAGCCCCGCCCGGCAACTGCCCGAATTTGATTTTGCTGCCCAACGGCGATTGGTCGACATGGCTTAAGTAAATCCGTTCGGCCAAGAAGAGGTCGCCTTGTTTCAGTTTGGGGTTGATCGAATGGGCGCTTCCGACGTTGACGACGAGGTAGGGACGGTATTTTTGAATCATCATCCCGGCAATCATCGACGCCATCATCATGGTGGTCCCGGTGTGGGTGACCACGACGGGTTGACGGGAAAAATCTCCTGAATAAACTTTGGTCCGTCCGGCGATTTCTTCAACGCCGGTGACGTTCATGCGGTTGATGAAGTACAGGATATCGTCTTCATTGGAACCAAGGATTAAGATCATGACGCTTTCTCCCCCTCGAATTTATTATTTTGCAGGAATTGTTCGTATTTGTCACGGGCCAGCGAGTGCGAATAATAGAATCCCTGGATGGCGTGGCAGCCCATTTGCTTGAGCAGGACGACTTGTTTGGCGGTCTGGACGCCTTCGGCCACGACGTAGACGTTCAAGGCCAACGCCACGTCGATCATCGCTTTGACGACGTCGCGGGCTTTCTTGTCGACTTCGATGTCGTCGAAGAACGATTTATCGATCTTCATGGTGTCAAAGGGCATCTTTTTAAGATAGCTCAGCGATGAATAACCGGTCCCGAAGTCGTCGATGGAGACTTTGATGCCGATATTCTTGAACCGCTTCATCATCGAGGACACGAACAGGAGGTCGCGCGAGGCGGTCGATTCGGTCAATTCGAATTCCATCAGGAGCGGATTGGCTTTGGTCTCTTTCAGCGTTTGGTTCACGAAATCCATCAAATCGCTTTGATAGAGGCTGCGGCGCGACAAGTTGATGGACACCGTCAACAGACGTTTGGAATTGTCTTTCCAGTAAGCGATGTCTTCCATGACTTGATGGATGACGTAGCGGTCGATCCGGGTGATGAGGTCGCTTCGTTCGGCAAACGGAATGAACGAAGATGGGTACAAAAGCCCGCGGGTCGGGTGGTTCCACCGAATCAAGGCTTCGGCTCCGAAAAACCGATTCAGCTTGATGTCGAACTTCGGTTGGTAGAAAATCTCCAACTCTTTGCGGTCGATGGCCGCGCTCAATTCGTTGGACAAGACGAGGTCAGTCTGGTTGGCGTCGAGCATGTATTCTTCGAATTGGTTGGTTTTGATCTTGTTGCGGATCCCGAAATCGGCGGCAATCAAGGCGCGCCTAATCATCTCATAGCTGCTCAAGTTCGGATTGTTATGGATATAAAAGCCGTAGAAGATATTGATATCCATGTTCAAGCCATTCTTGAAAATCATGCTTTGGATTTCGTCGTTGAGTTTGTTAATTTCCTCAACCACTTCGTCAGAACCTTTGCTAAAAGGCAAAAACAGCAAAAAGTTTTCGTTGTAATCGAACCCGTAAACGATGTCGCGATGCTCTTTGCCTTGGTAGCGGTTGATGAGCGTGCTGGAAATCGAACCGGCGATCTTGGCCACCATGCGGTAGCCGAACATGTTCAAGACGATCTTCTTCAATTCAAAAATCGAGAAAGCGATGATGGCGGCTTGGCCGTTATAACGGCCGACCCGTTTGGAAATCGAATCCACGAACATCTTCTCGCTGAAGACGCCGCGGTCGGTGGCGAATATGTCTTCGTTCAAACGGCGGCTGTGAATGAACTTGGAGCGGAGCGAGCCGACGATGCCAAGGGCCGCCATGATGACGACGATCAAAGCGCCGAAGGTCATCAGCGTCGTGTGCAATTCTTCGGTCAAAAGGCCGTCGGTGACGCCGTTGTCCATAATGACGCTGGCCACGACGACGAGCGCGACGAGGCTAGAACCCAAAACCGCGATCGGTATGTCAAATTGAAAGGCAAAAAACCTGTGTTTTACCCTTTTTTCATCATTTTTCACTGGGTTTGTCCTCCTTGGGGGCCGCTTTTAATTCTTCAAGCAACGAACGGCGAGCCTCCTCTTTAATGGCTTCCACGTCTTCTTTGGTCAATAGGGGCGCTCCCGCCGGGGCGGCAGCTTGTTTCGTTTTGATCGCTTTGGCAAAGTCAATCGCCGACAGGACCACGAGAATCCCCAGCGGTATCAGCACCAACAGCAGCATCGTGGCCGGATTCGACAAGAATCGATAAGCCGAGCCAAGCGCAGCCGATTTGTTGACGACTTTGCCCATCACGTCGGCTTCGGGGATGCGGTCGGCGTTGGATTCGCTGCATCCGGAGGCTGGGCAGGTTTCGGCATTGAGATTGTCGCCGAGGCACACAAACACCAAGCCGGCGGCGTTTTCATCGATGGCGATGATGCGGTGGGTGACCACGCGCCCGTCCAAACGACGATAGAACGTAATCACGTCGCCGTCATGAGCCGCGGTTTCGCTTGAAGCGACCAAGGTGTCTGGATCGACTTTTTGGATGACGATGCCCATGTTGACCGGGTAGGTATCCGGTCCCAGATCCATGGAATCGGTCTGGATAACCAAAAATTGATAGCCAAAGAAATTCGGGACGCCGTGGTTGGAGCGGGAACTGATCAAACCATAGCCTTCAATGGCCAGCATGGTCACGATCAAAGCTCCGAAAATCCATGAGACGATTTTCGATCCGATTTTTTTGGCTTGCTTGATGACCTTGGACATGGGTGACTCCTTTTATTCGGTGATATCGGGGGTGGGCGCCTCGGATTCCGAAGTTACTTCGGTTTCAGCAGTTTCTTCCGGGGTTTCCGTGACGGTCGATTGGGGTCCTTCGCTTTTCTTTTCCGAGGCGGCGATGGCTTTGACGGCTCGGCGGGCTTCGGCCAACCGGCGTTTTTCTTCATCGAGTATTTTCTTCAGCGTTTCGCGTTCGGCTTTTTCGATAGCCAAAGCCTTTGCGCGTTCTTCGGCGGCGATCTTCGCCAGCCGTTGTTTTTCTTGGTTGGCCAGCCGTTGGGCTTCGGCTTTCTCTTTTCGCTCGGCTTCAAGTTGGCGCTGCCGTTCTTTTTCGCGTTCTTTGCGCTCTTGCTCGCGTTTTTTCTTCTTGGCCAGGAGCGCCATTTTGATCTGTCGGTTCTTCTCGGCCAATTCGCGGCGTTTCTTCAATGCCGCTTCTTGGGCGGCCGTCAAGGTCTTGACGCTGACTTTTCGGCCGCTTTCGAACACTTGGAAGCGCTCGTCGGTCAGGTCTTTGTCAAGAATCGGGTTTTCAAAGCGCGGCATGATCTTGTGGCGCTTGACGTGGTCTTTCGGAACTTTGATCTTTTTGATTTTGTCGGAATTGACCATCAAGAGGGAAGCGCCGATGTGCGCATAGATGTCCTTTAAGTAATTTTCATTGAATTGGTTGGTTGTTTCCTTGATTTGGAAGGTGACCCCCAACTGGTCGTAGCGATCGAGGAACTTCCATAGGTCATGGGCTTTGATGTAATCCAAATTCTTCTTCATGATGTTGGTCATTTGGATCGGATTGGTGACCGGAATGGCGTTTTTTAGCGTCTTCATGAATTCGGACGAAAGCATGAAGATGACTCGTTGCCGTATCTCGGTGATCCGTTTCAACAGTTGGTCATTGGCGTCCTTCTGGCCGCCTTCCGACGACGGTATCGACAAACGAAGTTTACCTTCATACTCATACATCGCCCCTTCGATCTCGAAGTTGCTCTTAAGAAATAGCAAATCGCTGTCGCGGATTTCGGTCTTCTTTTGAATGTAGTCGTAGCGTAATTCGATGAATCGGACCAATTTGCGGATTAAGGTGACCACAAACCGGTTTTCGTAGATGGCCAGCTCGTCGTCGGTGGAGATGTTCAAGATCTTCTCGGGCATGACGTTGCCCTTGTCGTCGATCTTCTTGATGAACTGCGAGTTCATGGCCAAATGGCGAATGCTTTCGGAGCCGGTCTTCTTGGCCATTTCAATCGGGACCACTTCCGTTTGGAACTTAATGAACCGTTTGGGGTTGACGATGATGTTTTCGATGGCTTCAACGCCGACTTCGACTTCGTTGATCCATTCCTCGTCGAATTTGCGGGTTTCGACCCGGGCCAAGGAGGAAAAAACATTGCCTTTCGAATTCCGAATCGACTCGACGAATGGCTGGAATTCGGTGTTGGTTTTGAACCATTTCAAAAACCGCGAGTAATATTTGTTTTGCAGTTTTTTAATGGTCGGCTCGGTCTTTTTCATGGTTTATCCCATTTTGATCAAAGTATTAATATAGGCCTTGGATTTTTGGAAAGCGGATTTTCCGAACAGTTTGTCGATTTCCGTCAGGAGTTCTTTCAGTTCGTTGCGCAGGAAGGCGACGTTCAAGGTCTCGAATTTCTTCAATACTTTGGTCGTGAAGATGAAATCGATGGCGTCGATCTCGGTGCCGCCGGCGGCGACATAGACCGGGGTGAAGCTCTTCAATTGCTTCATGGTCCGGTTGCCGAAGGCCACTTTGAACTTGGACAAAACCAAATCGTCCAGTTTGTCGAATTTTTCCAGCGATTTGGCGCTGATGGGGAAGTTGGTGCGCGCTTTGGCGTATAAATCATTTAAATAATCGTAGGTAATAAGAACCGGTTCTTTGAATTCGATGTCAAAAGGTTCGCCCATGTGTTCAAACGTGATCGAGACGGCCCGGTCATAGACTTTATCGGTGATCGAGAAGGTCGAGTCGTCGTTATTGGCGGTGCCGAAGAACCAGACGTTCTGGGGAATCAGCAATTTTCCTTCGTTGAGATTCTTGGGATCGTCGGCGTCTGGGTTATTAATCAATTCGATCTTCCATTCGCTGTAGTCGGGCATTTCCATCATCGAGAGGAATTCGGCGAAATAGTATTCGATGCGGGCCAAGTTCATTTCGTCGAGGACGATGATGTTGTTATCCTTGCGCCACGAGGCCTCATACAAGGCCTTCAAGAAGTCGGTTTCGTTGAATTTCTTGGTGAATTCGTTGAAATAGCCCAAAAGTTCGCTTCGGTCACGCCACGACGGCTGGACCGAGCAAATCTGGGCGTCGTTTTGGAAGAATTTTCCCAAAGCGTACGGGAATGAGGTTTTACCGGTGCCGGAGATACCTTCGAGGATGATGACCTTGGTGGTGGCCATGCCGGCGAACATCAAGCGAACCAGGTCGATATCGTAATACAAACCGAGCTGGGAAGCGGCGAAAGCCCGGAACCGGGTCACGATTTCGTCAAGCGGGATCAGGTCGGAAGCCGGGATCTCGATGCTGACGTTCACATTTTCGTATTTGCGGTCGACGGCGATCAGTTTCGGGAAACGGATGTCTTCCGATTGGTTTTCGTCTTCCTCGTTTTTGGGAATCGGGAGGTTGCCCATCTTCAAATTGAGAAGCCGGTTTTTCTCGCTCACGGCCATGAACAATTCGTAGTTGAGTTTTTGGATTTGATCAATAAGCTTGGCTTTTTCGACCTTGGAACCATAATTGGACACATAATGGCGAATCATGCGCACGAATAGATAAACCATCGCGGCAAAAAAAGCTAAGACTATTAAGAGGAACACGACATAGAGGACCCAACCCCAAAATCCGAATCCGGGTGAATATTCTTCAAAATAATCCCGATAATAAATAAATTGCGTCGGTACGTCGCCCCAGGGGTCGATGATGGCTTTCTTGAAAAAAGCCCCGAGGTTGGTAAACACGGCTTGGAACATCATTCGGATGTAAAGGAAGAAATCACTCATCGACGATTGAACTCCAATCTTTCAGTTTTATAAGGGGGCGTAGGTGCCGCCGAAGACGAGATTAAGCGAGAAATGGGCTTGATTGATGTCGTTGGTGGTGTCGCGGTCCCAGCCTTCGGCGTAAACGGTGACGACCATTCGCTGCGGTTGGTTGGGGTATAGGCGCATCAATACGGCATCGGGATTCGTCTGATCGGTCAGATAATGCTTGGTCACGCTGGTTTCCCTTTGGATGATCAGGCCGTTCTGTTTGGATAGCGGGATGCTGAGCGGCGTGGCTTCCAGGGCGGTGTTGGCCGCAAAGGAAGAGAACTCGGTCACGCCCGTGGCACGGGCGCTCTCGTCATAGACGAGATAGGCATCGTCGTTATATTCACCAAATAAATATTCTAACTTAGTATCGTAATCGTAGTCAAAGAAGTTGTCATAGTCGTAGACATCGAGGCGTCCGCCGAATTCAGTCGTTCCGACCACGTCGGTGTTCGGTTCCCAAATGACGAATTGCTCAGGCGTCAAGAAGCTGACGCGCATGGCTTGGTCGACCTGATTCAGATCGGCCACGTCGAGATGATTGTCATAGGCGGCTTGTTGGTTCTTGGTTTCATCGGCCACCAGGAAGGTGTCCTCGTCCAGATACAAGTCGATGCGGACGTTGGTTTTAAAATACAATTCGAATTGGAAGAAATTGGTATGGGCCACCACGCTGTCGGTTCGGGATTGTCCGCTGAGGTAATGGCTGCGCAACACCGGATATAAATCCGGGTCGGCAAGATCGGTTTCCTCGGTAAGCCACTGCGATTGGAACATGCTGGATACGGCTTTGAGGGTCGTCCCTGGTTGGTAATAACCATGATCGAGGAGCATGTCGTCGGTAACGGTCTCGTAATAGACGACCGATTCCGGCTCCCCTAGATCGGGTTTACCCTCGGGAACCACCAATCCGATTGCCACCTGCTCGGCTTCGCCCATGGCGATTTTGAAGTTGGCAAGCTCGAGATAGTTGCTCGAAGCGAACCACGCCACCGTGCCTATGATCAGCGATCCGACTGAAGCAATGAAGGCGAGGGTGGCGAGTGAAAGCTTGGCATTTTCAATAATACGGCTGTTCATCGCCACACCCCCTTCGTTATGTTTCAAAATGATTTATGATGGCTTTCAGTCATGAAAGCGATAAGAGAAATGAGTATTAGTAGAGATCCGGCGCGATAAAGGCAAACGTCGCGCCGATTTTGGCATTGGCGATGGAATTGACCGCGGCCAAATCCCAACCTTCGAGCCACATCATGAAGTCGACTTCGGCGATGCCGGTCGTATCATCGGTGGTCGCGATCGGCGTGCCGGTCGCACTGTAAGCGGCAAAGGTATTGTAATCGGCGGTTAAGGCATCGGCGGTCGATAAGAAAGGATTGACGCCAGTGGCCGTTTCGCCTTCGTAGAATTTATCATTGCTGAGCGGTGACGGGGTGACCCCGGCATCTTCGGCGACATCGTCCCAATCCGCGTCATCGAGGACGTGATCGAATTCGCCATAGGCGATTTCATAGAGTGGGAGCGGATCGGCGGTCACTTCATCGTATTGTTGGAGCGTGTAGTCATTGGCGCCGTCGCCATTGAGATCCATGACGCCACCAACGGCAATCGAGTTAGCGGCAACCGCGCTCGGTTTGATGATGTCGGGGCGAATCCCATTGTCGAAACCGACCCGTAAGGCGCCGACGGCGCTCTTGCTGGCGGCAACTTGGGTGCCTTCGTCGAAGTAAATGGCGGTTTCTACCCCATCAAGGTCTTCGTCGAGAGCCCGGAATAAGATCGAGAATCCGACATAGCTGGTCGTCGGGGCGACTTCGTCCACGGCGACGTAACGATCGGCATTGAGGCGATCGGCGTCGAATTCGGGACGCAGGTACAACGGAAGGATTTCTTCGGCGACAACCGCGTCGCGGTCGAACGAACCGGAGGTAATCGTATTTAAGATGTTGCTGGAATTGAAGCCGGAAGCTTCGATCACGGCGGCCATGATGCCGGCGTTGACGCTGTGGGGCGCCCAGTAGACGACGTCGCCCGATTCGTTGGTGCCATCGTCACGGACTAAGCCGAGCGTATCTGCACCGACGATTTCGGCCGGGACCCGGAAACCGACGTCGAGATTGTTGTCGACACCGACCACGGTGCCTTCTAGGGTGAGGTTAGCGGTATTCGCGACTTGGAACCACGCGAAGGTGCTGCCTCCCATCGCTAAAGCGGCGATGCCAAAGGTGGCGGCGGCAATAGCGATTCTTTTGTTGTTTTTCATAAAATCATTTTACCTTTCATTTTGAATATCATCACGATATCGAGGAACTTTCTTCATCCGAGAACGAGGAGATGTCCATCGAGAACTCCAATGAGGCATTCGTCGGAATTTGACCCCGGCAATCGGGATCGTCGCCTTCAAGCCAGACGACAACGGTATAGCGCATGACGGCTAACGGGGCGAATCCGGTAATTTCATAGCGCGTGATTTCTTGTACATTTAGGAATTCTTCGGCGCGTTGGGCGTTAATAGACTTATTCGCCACGCACGTCTGGTAGTCATCGCTCGTGCGAGCGACGCATTCGCGATATTCAGGTTGATTCTCTTCGTCATAGATGATTTGATTGGTCCGTTTGGCCAAGGTGCGACTGTCGTGGGTCATAGTTTCGACCGTCTCGTCGTCGCGATTCTCGTAAATGCGCACTCGGACGTATTCATCGATGGACACTTCGTCGGGGTTGCCCGACGTTGAGGTTTTCAACCGCACCCAGACTTGATAATCGGCCGGGGTGTCGCCCGTATTCTTCACGAAGAAGGTATAGGCGAAGTATAAGGAGTAAACAAAGTCGTCGTATTGATCCCGATATTCCCCGTTGTGGGAACCCGCCTGATTGTCGATCGTTTCATCATCCGGCAAACTGTCGGCCATGATCGGATAGACTTTCTCGAGGCTGTCGGCCCTTAATAGCGTGGTCGGTCGGGTGAAGTCGCGCGAGTAATCCATCGTGAGCTGGGTATTGTTGCTCTTGAGCTGAATCGTGTAGCGTCCGACTTCGTTGCCTAAGTAGGCGATGAGGACAAAGGTGACGATCGCAATTGTCGATACCAGAAGCATGAACGAGGCGAAAATTCTTCGACGCCTTCTAGCTGCATACTTTTCGGTATACGTCATTACGAGCCATCCTCCTTCCTCTAAGTGGCGATGCTAATAAAAACACCGCTAGACTCATTCCACCGGTGTTCAGCTTGTTCTATCCCATTAATATAGAGCCTGGCCAAATCACCTGTGGTAACCTCCCAATGAAACAAAATTTGTTTCTGGAAAGCCCCTTGGAATAAAAAACGATGGTTAACCAATCATTGCCCGGGATCGGATAAGTCGGTTCTTATTCCGCGTTAGGCAACTGGCTACCATCCCTCTTTTAGAGTACAGGCCCTTTAGCTTTGCGTCACTAGGTTTCCCTAGTTTTGCTCTTTTCCAACTACAATTATAAGCATCTTCATGTCGATGTCAACAAAATTGATTGAAAATTTGTCATCATAAGAAAAAAGTCCCTTTTGGGACTTTATTCGTTTGGTTTCTCGGCTTCTTTACTTTTGATTTCTTTCAAGAGCTCTTCGCGCAGTTGGCGTTTGGCTTCTTCGATCATGGCTTGCTTGTCGACGGTTTCCACGACCGGGGCCGGTTTGGACGCCTTCTCATCGTAGATGACCCGGAACAGGAGATAACCGTTAAATAGGAAGAAGGCGATTAACGGCAAGACGATGAGGATGAAGAACCAGATGGTCTGGGTCTGAAGGAAGAAAATGAACTTCATGAACCAGTTGGTCGGCGCCGTATTCGATTCGAGGGTGAACATGGCCACCAAGGAGATGGTCAGCAAGATGGCGATGACGACGATCTCGACGATCGTCAAAACAAGATTGATGATCCGCTTGTTCGGTTTATTCTTAGCATTTTCCATTAAATATCCCGCCTGATGTAATAAATAATATCATAATGGTGTAAAAAAACACGATATTTTTTATCCAATCCTCATACTACACAAAAAAAGTCAGGGTGTAAATCGTTTGCGCGATTTTCCCTGACTTTTCTATTTAAGAAACGAGTAAATCAGTAACTTTTTTAGCGATTAAGCTATCGATCGTTAGATCGAGAATCCCATTGAATAGAGATCCAAAGTGATGGTGAACTGACCGTCTTTGGCATCGTTAACGGTATCTTCGTCGGTGCCTTCGATCCAGATGCGGATGGTGATGATTTCCGATTCGTTCGGGTCGGACAAGTCGGCGATGACCGGCGAGTTGCCGCCTTCGTGACCATCGTTGCCAGCGTTAATGGCGGTGTGGTTTTCAAAATCGCCCACTAAGAAATCGGCCGTAGCCGGATAGGAAATCAAATCGAAATCGTCGACACCATAAGCTTCTTCGCCAATGGCGGCGTCAAGGTATTGGTAAGCGGCATCGCCTTCATCTGGAGTCCACAGGACTTTGCGTGAAGTCTTGGCTTCGTTTAGAATGGCGACGCGGGCGGAATCAACCGCGGCTTCGTCTTCGGCATCAAGGGCAACCAGCGGTTCGATGGAACTGCCATCGCCTAAGTAGACTAAGAAACCATTTTCAGCGGTCGGATTGGTACGCGAGATTTCCAATTGGAATTCAACGTAATAGCCTTCATACGTGACTAAATCGGTCACTTCATCGATTTCAAGGGCGGTGGTGCCTTCATCAATGCCCCAAACCGGTTTGTAGAAGTTGACGCCGTCGCCCGAAATATCGGTCGCCGTGCTGTCAACGCCGGAAATGTCCAAAACGCCTTGCGAAGGAGTGGCGGTATAAGTGGTACCAACGAGTTCGACGGCCAAGTCAGCCTGGGTCGTCATGACTTTAACGTTGGAGAAGTTGACATCGATCTGACGGGTAGCGGTGAACCAAGCAACGGTTCCGGTGACCATAGCACCGGCGCTAAGCACTAACATCGCGGAAGCCGAGAGTAATAATTTATTGGTGGTCTTCATAATGACAAAAATCCTCCTCTGGATTTCCCTCCCGATTTTTCGGAAGAGTTTGCGGCTTGGGTAATGGGTCCAAGCCAATGAATTAACGGGCAATTTCGCTAATCACATGCAATCATTGAGGGGGCAATGTTGTTGTATTGGCACCTATAGTATAAGCACCCTTTTTTTCGATTGCAAGTACTTTGATTACGAATTTTCAAATTTATTTATGCCGGTTTTTGAACCTTACGCACGCATGAATCGCGCGGATTCTTCATTAAGAATAATTGCGTCAATGACGCCATTTTGTTAGCAAGATCGAAAAAGTATTTTTTTGGTTTTTCATCACTAATCTTTAACGTGAACCAAAAATTCGTTAATGACAAACGACTTGGCTTGATAGACATTGGAATTGCCTAGCGGGCTCTTTTCGTAGTAGTTGATTCCACTTGAATATGAGACCCAACGATAGAAGGAATCGGAGCTGTCCGAGAACTTGATTGTGAATAAAAAGATGATCTCGTTGCTGTCTTCACCTTCAACCGGGGCCAGGGTGTCCTCGACTAGCGGAATGTAGACCAAACCGCCCTGGCTATCATCATCGAACAGGTCGACCGGAGCGAGATCTTGGACGAAGGCATGGGCAGTGGCCGTCACTTGGGCGGGTGTCATGTCTTGAGTATCGATTGCCGTCGCATAGACGTCGATGGCGCTGCTCAAAGCGATCGGTTCGTCGGTTGCGATGTCGCGCGTATCGGCGTCGCCCAAGGACGTAAACTCCTTGAGAATGAACTCGACGTTTCTCTCCGAGGTCAGCTCGCTGGTGACTTCGACCGCATAGGTATATTGGATGCCCGGGTAGATGTCAACGATATGAAGCGGGTTGGCGGTCGATTCGGGGGCAATCATTTCGGGGGTAATCAAATCGAAATCGGCCTGGTAATCAACCACGCCCAGCCTTTCCGATGGATTGGCGATGGCGGTCGGGCTTTGATAGCCGGAGTTGGTCCCAGTGGCGATGTCCCGGGTATTGTAGTTGCCGTCAAAGTATTTGATGGCGTATTCCAAACCGCCCTCGGTGGTGATCTCCATGATATGGGTTTGATGAAGCCGCTGACTGGTAAACCAGGCGTAACTCAAATACAAAAACGAGGTAAGCGAAAGGGAAAGCGACATCATGGTCGCGAATAATTGGATTTTCCTTTTGAGCGAAACATTCATGATTGGGTGCCTCTCGTCCATTAAGCCGTTCCCGGGGTTAACGTGGCGTTATCGTAGCCAACCGTGTTGAACGGGGCGTAGTTCGTTCCGGTCGTATAAATGCCGTTAACGTAGGAGTTGACCCCGCTGAAGCCGGCTACGCGCCAGAAGCGGTAGGTAGTGCCGTTTAGATTCAGGGCGGGATCCACGACGTTGAATTGGACCTTGACCTTCGAGGCTTTATTCCAAGCCGTGAAAGTGGTCGATCCATCGGGGTTGTTGGTGTAAGTCGGGAGCGAATACAAGAAATCGACATTGTTCAATAAATTGGAAATGTTTCCTTCCCGAGCGGTGAACAGCAACTCGATGCTTAAAATATCCAACGTGTAATCATCGACGGCGTAGCGACCGTCATAGAAGCGATACGTCGTGCCGCTGATGCTTTGCTGGACATAGTTATCGGTGACGTAGGTCCCGTTTTTTCCGACTCCAAATGCAAACATCGGGTAATAGGGTTCATTCAACAAAATATAATCGAACAAGTTTTGCCAAAAGCCGTTATCCTCGCGGTTGACGACGAAATTAATGGAAGTTTCCTGAATCACGCCGCTCGAAGTCCTGGTCGGCGTCAATTGACTGATAAGGGGATGTTCATTGGGACTGTAGATGGGAACCGTCACGCCGTCGACGACGGTGGTTTGGGCCGATAAATCGCCCCAAGATGCGCTATTTACTTTGTTCGCTTCCCAGGTCCACCATAAGAATTTATAAACGGCATCGGGATTATAGGTATTCCACAAGATTTGGAATTTATTGTTTAAGGTTGAAGAAGTCGCCACGTAAGACATATTGAGCGACACTTCGAATTCATTCAAGCCAAATACGTCTTCAGCCCGGGAATTGATCTTATCGGTCGACCAAAGCCAAAATCCGTTCAAGACATTGAAGTTGCGCCGGTAATAGGTGCTGTTTTGCAAGGTGGCGCGCACGCTAGCGCCCAAGCGCCCGTCAGTGACGATCGTGCTTCCGGAGGTCACGTGTTGGAAACGGATGGCATAGCTGGAATAGGGTTTCCCAGTCGTGATCGTGCCATCGTCTTGAACGACGTCAAACGTCGTGGCCGTGTTTTGAATCCGAGGATAGACCCGGAAATAATCGGTTTCGTCCGAAGTCAAACCATACGATTGTGTCGCGGAGATAGCATTGCTCTGCTGGACGAGGTAAGACGATCGAAGCGGCGTTTGGGGAATCGACCACAATGTGGTGCGCATAGCTGGGTTGTTATAGAGGACCTCGTGGAAATTAATGAAGCGGTTGTAGTAATTGGCCGCGGTCGAATCGAGCGGGTTGTCGGTCCGAGACCGCCCCACCAAAACGTTGAAACTGCGAGCCGCCCGTCCATTGACGACAATCTTGCCGTTGGCGGAAGTGCTATCGGTGTTTCCTCCCCACAAGCCTAAATACGAAGCGCCTCCATCGAGATGTCCGACAAAGATGCCAACGTAAGTCTCATGATCGGCGTCGGTCGGATGGACGGTCTTGAAAATCGTTTCCTCGTCATCGGTGACGGTTCCGTTGCCCTTGACGTTGATTTGCCACCGCTCCAGCGTGTAAGAAATGACTTGGCCCTCGTAAATGGCAAAAACGCGGGCCGACAATTGGACCGGGTA
>CAZBUP010000004.1:18608-50393 GCA_964495145.1 uncultured Staphylococcaceae bacterium
TCGGGGCGCTTAATATCAGGTTGCGAATCAATCCTTCCATGGCCACGTAGCCAAACATGCCGACGTCATTGGTGTTTGCCCCATTGACGATCAAGTTGGAAATCGTGCGGCCGCGGCCGTCGAACGTGCCGTAGAACGGATTGTCCTCGGTTCCGATCGGGAGCAAAGCCCCGTCGGTGTTATCCCAAGTAAAACTGTCTTGAAGGGCAAAATACGAATTGTTGCGGAAAACGCCCAACATGGTCAATTTCTGCAAATTACGCAAATGGGTGCTGTTGGCGACCAGGTAGGGGCTCGTCTCAGTGCCAGTTCCACCGGCAAAATGGCTCGACAAAGAGGTGGTGTTCAAATCCAAGGGATGGACATATTTGTCGTAGTTCAAATAGGCGGCATAGGTAAAAGCGATGACCGAGGCCGAAGCCGCGAGCAGCGTGGCAATCAAACCGAATTTGACGATGCCTCTTTTTTTCACTTTAGCTCTCCATGATCGGATCGTTGGAATAGATGACGTCGATTCGGAAAGATATGCCGAAACGGATCGATTTGTTCAAGGCGTCGGGTTCCGTCCTTAAGTATTCCAAAAATTTTAAGACGTCGAGTTTGATTTCAAACACGATCGATTTGGTGAAAAGGACCTCGCCGGTCGTACTGGAGGTATGCGGGAAACCCAGAACGTATAGTTGCGGCGCCAAGCCGGGCGTCTCCGGATCGACCGGGGCCCCGTCTAAATCATCAAGCGTGAATACCGGAATCCCATTGGTCCGATCGCCGCTATCGGCGAAAAAGGGAACCGGTTCTTCGTCGGCGATTTCGTCAAGAAAGGCCGGCAAAGGTGATTCGTACAAATCGGTGGCGTTGTTGCTGGCGATGATCGACCGATAGGTAAACGGATATGCGATCGAATAATCGAGTTCATTGCTCGTGGCCGTGGGAAGCCCGGTATACACCATGGTCATCTTGGTGTAGGCGTCGAAGTTTTCCTTGATGATGCGCAATTCGACGTAATAGGTTGGAAAAGCCAGTTCATTCAAGGCGAATTCGTTTAAGTAAGTATCCAATAGGTTCAAATCCAAAAAGATCGAATCCGAGAAGGTGATGTTGAAGGCTCCGACGTCGGTTTCGTCCGGTTCTCGAGTCACATTAAGATAACTGCCTTGGTTTTTATAAAAACCAAGCAAATCCTGCGTCTGTTGATTGTCCGGATTTTGCTGGTACAGATATCCTTCAAGCGAGGCCACGCTTTCGCCCGACGAGAGCGACAGGGTGTTATCGATCGGCAGGTTGTTTTCGAACCAAGCCAATGAAAAACTCGTTAACGCAGTGATCGTTGCCACGAGCGTCAAGGCCGAGAATACCATGAGTTTTTGTTTCTTTTTCATCGGGGTGTCCACATTAAATAAAAAAGCCAATTAACCAAAACATGGCAACTGGCTACCTTTTGATGTCAAGGCCCTATAGCTTTGCGTCACTAGATTGCTCTAGTTTTGCTTTTTACAATAGCAATTATAGAGTGATGTTTACTAATTGTCAAAAAATAATATTTGGCTGACCTATAAATCAATTGGATTTCTTGAAATAAACCAATCCGACGCAGCCCGGCCCGGCGTGGGTTCCCACCGTGATTCCGACGAAATTGGGATTGTCAATCGGAAAACCCGGCTTGGCCGCGCTGATCAGTCTCGCGAATTTGTCGAAGATGGCTGGGGCATCCGAATGGGCGATGAAATGCGGGAGCGTTTCGTCGATTTCGGTTTCGGCCAGACGCTTGACGATATGGCTCATGGCCCGTCCGATGCCGATGGTGGCCGAGGCCAGATGAATCTTGCCGTGCTTCATGGTGATGATCGGACGTAAGTTGATCCAAGAGCCGACCATCGCCACGGCTTTGGGCATCCGTCCGCCCATGGCCAAATACTTCAAATCGTTGAAGGCCGCTTCCAGAACCATCCGCGAGCTTATCTCTTCCAACTTGGCGACAATCGTCGGGATATCGTCACCCTGGTTACGAAATTGGATGGCCGCTTTGACCAAAGCGCACAAACCCAAAGTCGCTTGCCGCGAATCGTAGATGGTGATGTTTTGCCGTTGGAGTTCCGCTTTGGCGATGAGGGCCGACTGATAGGTGGCCGATAAATCGCTTGAAAGGATAATCGCCAAAATCGGTTCATCCACCGGTACCGAAGAGAACGCCTCGACAAACGCAGCCGGATTGATGGCTGACGTCCGTGGCAGTTTTTTGGCCACCCGGAGATAACTGAAAAATTCTTTGTTGGTGATGGTTACCCCGTCAATGAAGTCCCGTCCCTCGATTTCGACGTGAAGCGGGACGACGATGATGCCGAGTTCGGCGGCTTCTTGTTGCGATATCTCCGAAGTGCTGTCGGTGATGATTTTCATTTTCATGTTGGCTTACCGTCTTTCATGCAACAATATACTACTTTTTGGGAAACCAGGGGAAAAATATGGAGGTTTTGCGGGCGTATTCGACAAACTCCGGCCGCTTCATCATGGCTTTTTCCAGTAATGGTATACCCGAAACGAACACCAACAACCAGGTGATCGTCAAGGGGCTGATCAGTCCAAAGAACCCCCATGAGACCGATAAGGCCATCATGCCGACGCCGACCCACATGGTCGCCTCGCCGAAATAATTGGGATGCCGGGTGTAGCGCCACAAGCCGCGATCCATGATCTTTCCTTTGCTGGAGGGATCCTTCAGGAAGCGGGCCAGTTGCGCGTCGCCGACCGACTCGAACACAAATCCGAAAATCCAAATCAACAAGCCGAGCCCGATCAATGAATAGTGCCAGAAATCATTGGCCAGCCGCGGTTGGCCAATGCCGAGCATGACCACCAAACCGATGACCGACATGAAGAAAGCCTGGGTCAGGAAAATGCGGGCATAGGCAGCCAACCTTGGATTTTTCAGTTTGGCGTAGCGTTCCCGCATGGCAACGTAACGGAAGTCTTCGCTCCGACCGCGGTTGCGTTTTAGAATGTGCCAAGACAGACGCAAACCCCAGAAGGTGGTTACCGCCAGAACGGCGATGGCCGTGACCGATAGGAATCCATGAAAAACAAATTGCAATATGGCCGAGACGATGGCCACGATGACGAAGCCGGCTCCCCAGCCGATGTCGACGATGCCGTAATTGCGTTTGGTTTCACCGATAAAATACAAGATGGTGAAATAGGCCAGGATGACGGCAAGCGGAATGATGAATTGCCAAATGTTCATAGTTTATACCCCAAATAGTGTCGCTAGGAAGAAGACAATCGTCGCGGTGACCGCCGATAGCGAAGTCCCCCAAATCAAATCGATGACGGTGACTTTAAGCGGCCAACCTTTCAAGGTCGCCATGTTGGTCAAATCATAAGTCGCGTAGGTAAATAGGCCAAATAGGGCTCCGTAAAGAAGCGCTTGCCACCAAATGCCCTGGTCATAGCTCGGATAAATGGCGAAAACGACCAAACCGACGATGAACAGCAAGTAAAAAATCAGGGCGGCCGGCCCGTTTGGCTTGTCGGCCATCAAATGGCCCAAGTGCCGACGATAGAATTTGGGGGCGATTTTCAAGAGCCACACCAAATCGATGCCAAGGAAGACCACTAACGTCAATCCGTATAAAATAATCATATCCAAAAACATGTTATCACCTCAAATTAATCATATCGTGTCCCGAGCCATCTTGGTAAAAAAATGCTTTCTAAGCATTGGCGGGCCATTTCATTGAATGGAATTTTTGCATTTTAGTCAAAAACAATCGGCTTGCATCGACTTTGCTGAAGCTTGGAAATTTATTCGATTATAATGTATTTATGAACGTGCTGACCAAGCAATTGGGGAAGAACTTTTTAGCGGTTTTTCCTATTATCGTCATCGTCCTCGTCGGCAATTTTTTCATTGCCGATTTTGGCCCCGGGCTCGTCTTTCGATTCGGAATCGGAACTTTCTTATTGATTGTCGGTTTATCCTTTTTCTTAATCGGCGTCGATTTGGCGATCGCCCCGCTTGGCAATCTCACCGGCTTGCACCTGATTAAAACCAATCGGTTATGGATGGTCATCATCGGCGGTCTTCTACTTGGCTTTTTCATCTCGTTGGCCGAACCGGGATTATTGGTCTTGGCCGGTCAAATCGATCAAGCCACGGTCGGCGCTTTGAACGATCTTTTCATTGTGGTCATGGTGTCGATTGGCTTGGCGATCATGGTGGCTTTCGGACTCCTGCGCATTATTTATGGTTGGCCGCTATTCATCGTGCTATTGATACTATACGGATTGATTTTGGGATTGGCCTGCTTTTCCGACCCGGTCTTCGTCGCCTTGGCTTTTGACGCTTCCGGGGCCACGACCGGCATTTTGGCGGTCCCCTTTTTGCTTTCGTTGGCCTTTGGCATATCGTCGATGCGCCGTGACAGCAAGGCATCGGAAAAAGACAGTTTCGGACTGGTGGCCGTGGCTTCGACCGGTCCGGTTTTCACGATGTTGCTATTAGGTTTATTCAACCGTGACGTGGCTTTTTCCGGCAGCTTTGAGCCAGTCATCACCGATAATCGGGTTTGGGGACCGTTTCTTCAAACTGCCGGGCCGGTCGCTTTAGAGTCGTTGTTGGTCGTTTTGCCATTATTGGTCGTCTTCATTTTAGCCCAACTGGTTAGCTTCAAATTGCCGGCGTCGGCGTTTACACGCATAATCAAAGGTTTCATCTATGTGTATCTTGGGTTATTCGTTTTCTTAGTTGGCGTCCGCGGCGGTTTTGTCGACATCGGTTGGGAGTTCGGTCGTAATTTAAGCGATTCCGGCCATCTATCGCTTTTGTTCATCATCGCCTTTTTATTGGGTGCCTTGACCATCGTGGCCGAGCCGGCCGTGCGCGTCTTGACGCTTCAAATCGAAGAAGTGACCGCCGGTTACATCAAACCGAAGGCCGTCTATGCCGCGTTGGCATTGGGCGTTGGGCTCGCCATTTTGTTAATTGCCATTCGGATTACTTGGCCCGCCATCGCGGTGTGGCATCTTTTGCTGCCTAGTTTCATGATCGCCTTAGCCTTGATGTTTTTCACCCCGAAAATATTCGTGGCAATCGCGTTTGACGCCGGAGGCGTGGCCACCGGCCCAATCATCGTCAGCTTCATCGCCGCTTTCGTTCAAGGCATGGCCAGCAGCGGCGAATCCTTGGCGACAACCGCCGACAGTTTCGGCATGGTAGCCCTCGTGGCCGTCCTTCCGATCATCACTTTGGAAATACTCGGCATCATCTACAAAGTCAAATCCGTCAAAGGAGGCATCTAGCATGACTGACTTCAAAAAACCGCAATGGAAATTGTTGGTCGTCATCGTCAATCCCGGGGTATCGAGCCGCGTCATCCGCATCGGCCGTCAAGTCGGGATCAAGGGTGGCACGATCGTTTTGGGTCACGGGACGAAACGCGCCCCGCTATTGCAATTTCTCGAATTGGCCGATTTCCGCAAGGAGATCGTCTTCATGGTCGTCGAATCCCAGGAAAACGTCGATCGGGCGTTGGTTCGTCTGACCCACGAACTGCACTTGCTCCGGCCGAATCACGGCATTGCCTTCTATTTGGACGTCGCCCAATTTTTGGGTGCCCAACACTATGATTACGTCAGCACGCACGAAAGCGAGGATCAATCCATGAACCATCAAGCCATCTTCATCATCGTCGACAAAGGAAAAGGAGCCTTGGCCATGAAAGTGGCCACCGAAGCCGGAGCCCAAGGCGGCACCATCATCAACGCCCGGGGATCGGGCATCCACGAGACGATGACCTTCCTGCACATGGCCATCGAACCCGAAAAGGAAATCCTGTTGATCGTTTCCTCTCGGAATCAGACCGAAACGATCGTCAATGCCGTCAAAGACAAACTGGAGATTGAAAAACCGGGCAATGGCATCATCTTCGTCCAGGACGTTTGCGGCACGGTCGGGTTGAACAAATAAGCTTGGCGACGAGAGAGCGTCATCAAGCATAATATTTGTATCTTGGTCCCGATAATGGGACAATAATCGTGTAAAAACCATTAAAAGGAGATCAATATCATGGCTCACACCTTACCAACCTTGCCTTATGCCTACAACGCGCTGGAACCGTACATTGACGAACGGACGATGAACATCCACCACACCAAACACCATCAAGCCTATGTCAATAACCTGAACGCCGCCTTGGAAAAACACCCGGAATTATTCGCTCATTCGCTTGAAAAACTCATGTCGAATCTGGACATCGTTCCCGAAGACATCCGGATGGCGGTCCGCAATAACGGCGGCGGCGTTTACAACCACAACCTGTTCTGGCTCGTGATGGGACCAAACGGCACCCAAAAACCCCTGCCGGCTTTAGCGAAAGCCATCGACGCCAACTTCGGTTCCTTCGACGCCTTCAAAGAACTGTTCTCGAACGCGGCCAAGACCCGTTTCGGCAGCGGTTGGGCCTGGCTTGTCGTCACCAAAGACGGGAAACTCAAAGTGACCTCATCGGCCAACCAAGACATCCCCTTTGCGGAAGGACGTCCAATCCTGCTTCTCGATGTGTGGGAACACGCCTACTATCTCAATTACCAAAATCGGCGCCCCGATTACGTGAACGCCTTCTGGAACGTCGTCAATTGGGCATACGTCGAAAAACTCTTCCTCAATCAATAACCAACCATCAACACGAGCGAAACGACCTTGACCGGTCGTTTTTCTTTTGCAAACCATTTGCGCGAAGCAAGGGTTGGGTGTATATTTTATATGCCAATCATTCGCATCTAGAAAGGCGTTTTAAATGAAATACAAGATTCTCCCCCTCCTCATGGCCCCATTTCTTCTCGGCCTGTCCTCGTGCGACCAGCCGGTGACCGCCGACATCGTGGTGACGATGTTTCCGCAATACGACATCGCCCAGCACATCGTTCAAGACCAATTGACGGTCTATTCGATTTTGCCCCCGGGTGCCGAGGTGCATGACTTTGAAGCATCAAGCCGCGACATGGTGACCATGGAAAAGGCGCGGTTGGTCATCTACACCAGTCCGATCATCGACACCTGGATGAACGAGGCCACCTTGACCGACGAGGATACCCAGGTCATGAATTTGTCCGAATATGTCCATGACGACCAGGTCGAAACATCCATTGATGAACCTCTAGCCCATGAAGATGACCATGACCACGATGAGATTCACTACTGGGTCGACCCCTTGGTCATCGTCGATTTGACCGAAGCCATCCTCGAAAAAATCGTTGCCATCGATCCGGACAACGCCTTCTTTTACGAGGCTAACGCTGCCGCCTACATCACCTCAATTGAGGCGGCATACGATGATTTCATCGGTTATTTGACGGATGGTTCCTATTTTGAATCCACCCTTTACTACGCCGGTCATAACGCTTTGGGATTGTTCGCGACGCGCCACCAACTCGACATTCATTCCCTTTTTGAAGATTTCAAACCGGATGAAGATCTTTCGAGCGCCCAGTTGATTGCCTTCACGAACGCGGTCCGGGAAACCGGCAGCCATTATCTGTTTGTCGAGGAAATGATTTATCCCAGAGCGGCCACCACCGTTAAAAACGAACTGGCCAAAACCGATTATGGGCTGACTTTGCTGGAACTGCACGGCTATCACAACCGGTCATCGGCCGACGCCGCGGCCAATTTGACGTACCTCGATTTGTATGAACGAAACATCGCGCATATCAAGCAAGCCTTGGAAGGATGACGTATGATCAGTTTTGAAAACGTATCGGTGCGGTTTGGCTCATTCTATGCTTTGAAAAACATCAGTTTTCAGATCAAAAAGGGCGATTTCATGCATATCGTCGGCCCGAATGGATCCGGAAAGACGACGTTGATCAAATTGTTGGTCGATTTATTGTCGCCGAGTTCCGGCACGATTTCGCGCACGCCCTGCACCATGGGTTACTTGCCCCAAAAGGCCGTGGTCAACCAAAAGCTGCCCTTGACGGTGGCCGAAGTCATTTATAGCGGGTTTCCCCATCCGAAACTGAAACCGACCCCCGACGAGATTAAACTGATCAAAACCTGGCTGGAAAAATTTGAAATCGGCCATTTGTTCCAAGAAAGCCTTCATGTGCTTTCCGGAGGCCAGCAACAACGGGTGTATATCATCCGGGCCTTGATTTCGGAACCATGCCTGATTATCCTCGATGAACCGACCTCGGCCCTCGATCCCTCGTTTCGGGAAAAGTTCTATGACCTATTGAAAGACATCCACCGCGAGCGGCAGGCCACCGTCATCAACGTCACCCACGACTTGACCGGCGTCGCCCGGGCGAGCGATCGGACCATCTACATCGATCAGGAAATCCGCTACTGCGGGCTGTTTGAACATTACGCCAAATTCGAACACGAGGGCCACCACCATGCTTGACCTCCTGCAATACGGTTTCATCCAACAAGCCTTCATCATCGGCTTGGCCTTGGGCATCACCGCTAGTTTGCTGAGCCCCTTTTTGGTTTTGAATCACCAAGCGATGATCGGGGACGGATTGGCCCATATCAGTTTCGCCGGGATCGTCCTTGGCATTTTGCTCCAAAGCGAACCCTTGTTCATCGCCATCCCCTTTGTGATCCTGGCCAGCGTCATCATCAAATACCTGGCCAACCAGAAAAATATCAACGGCGACGCCGCCATCGGCCTCGTCTCGGCGACGGCTTTCGCCATCGGCCTTATTTTGGTCAAGAAAGGCCAAGGCTTCAACATTTCGATCGAAAGCATGCTGGTCGGAAACATCTTCACCGCTTCGACGACCGAACTGGTCGTTTCGCTGGTGGTCATGGCCCTGAGCGCCGTTTTCATCTTGTGGCATTACCGGTCGCTTCTATTGATCACCTACGACCAGGATTACGCCCGCTTCAGCCGGATTAAAGTCGCCTGGCTCAATTATGCCTTGGCGGCTCTCACCGCCCTATTCATCGTCATCGGGGTACGCACCATCGGGGTCTTGCTCATCTCGGCCTTGACCATTTTCCCGTCGGTGCTCGCCAGTCAATGGAGCCGCAGTTTCAAAAATACCTTGGTGATCGGACTGCTTTCCTCGATCGTCATCGTGGTCATCGGCATTTTCACGGCCCATCCCCTCGGTCTGCCGGTCGGAGCCACCATCGTGGTCATTTATGCATTGACGTTGCTCGTCAGTTCCTTGTTGAAATATATATTAAGGAGATGAGACCATGCGTTTGACGCGACAAAGAAAAAGACTATTGGACTTATTCGATCAAGGCGATAAACCCTTGAGCGCCGAAACGCTGATGCAGCGGCTGCCGGATGGTTTCATGAACTTGTCGACCATCTATCGGAACCTTGACCATTTTCATCAAGCCGGCCTGCTCGGCAAAAGCGTTATGGAAGGACGCAGCTACTACTACCGAAACAAAACGCCCCATCAGCATTTCATGATTTGCCTGGGATGCCAAAAAATGGTGCCGGTCGACTGTCGGCTTGAATCGATGGCCGATCAAGTGGCGGCCCGCCACCATTTTCAAATCACCCATCACGACATGACCATCTACGGTTATTGCCGCGACTGTCAGAAGCTAAATGCCGAGGGCCAGCGAAAGCAGGAAACTGACTAAGAAGGCAAAACCGGCCACCCCGATACTGATCAAAGCCATTTCGAGGAACCGTTTCTTAAAGGAATAGTTTTTAACGACCGACAAGTAGTAATTGAAACCGGCGATGATAATGATGACCGTCGTCAGCATGATGCCAAGCGCGATCCATTTGTCGACTTGGGGATTGGTGCTGTTCAAGAATAATAGATAGGGGAGCACCAGCAATAACACGGTGACCAAATACGTCCCGCCGGTATAAAGCGCCCCGCGCCCGGCTTTGGGATCGTTTTCCGCCCGCGCCGACAAATAATCGGAAGCCGCCATCGAGAAAGAAGCCGAGAGCCCGGTCACCAATCCCGAAAGAATCATGATTTTCATGTCGTTGAAGGCCAAGGTCAATCCGGCCAATGCCCCGGTCAATTCCACGAGGGCGTCGTTCATGCCCAAGACGATCGACCCGACGAAGTTCAACCGTTCCTCGTTGAGCATGCCGATGAGCTTTTGTTCGTGCTCTTCCTCGTCCTTTTGGATTTTGGCCATCTCGGGGATGTCCTGGATGATGCGCCCATAATCGATTTGGGCTTTATCTTCGGATTTCTCCATGATCTTGATGGCAAAAGTAAACCCGAACACGCGGGCCAAAAAGCGGTAGAAACGCACTTGGAGAAGTTTCGGTTTTACCCTTTGCTTAGTGAACTTTTCAATCGTGCGCGCATGGCCGAGTTCGTCTTTGGAAATCTCTTCGACGATCGCGCGGTTAGTCTCATCTTTGATGCGCGTGGCGATGAAATGGTAAATCATATGGGCGGTCTCTTCGTCCCGTTGCATGATCAAGAGCTGCTTAAGGGTTTCCGGGGTGACGGTGGACAAATTATTCATCATGATGACCTCGCTATCTGGTTTGATGACTTAATTATACTGCGTCGGGCCGAAAAATGAGGTTCAAGAAATTGGTCGACGTTTTTTGGGTATTTTTACATTACTAATTATTTACTTTACAAAAGTAAAAGACCGACCTCAACGAGTTAATTTGCTACTAAAAAAGGACTATGAAAATTCAATGTTCATTTCTGGTTTTTTTCTTGTAAACATTTACAAATGGTTTTTGCTTGAATTCACATTTTTTATTGTGGATAATGTGGAAAAGCTACCCGCTGGCCTCATCCCTGCGGTCACATATTGCGACGCGGTACTTTGAATCCTTGATATTTTTTCCACCCCAAATTTACCCTCGGGCTCGTTTAGTAAGCCGTATCAATAGGAGATGCCACTATGTCCATGTTCAAGACCACCGATGAATTGATCGACAAATTCATTGGCAACGACGACGATAAACGGGCCGATTACCTGAAGCGGGAAAATTCCAATTTCGTCTATTCGCTGCCTTTGCTGCGCAAGAACATTTCCAACAAGGCCGAGGAAGAATATTTGATGACCCATATCTTGCCGAAACGCCTGGTCGAGCTCTATGAGGAAGGGGTCATTTACATCCACGACAAACAGCTTTCTTCATATTGCCAATCGGTTTCCTGCAAGGACATCGCCACCCGGGGTCTCCCGAGCATCGCCAAGAATATGCTCGAATCGGACGCCGCCAGCTCAATCCCGACCCTGATTCGTCATTTTTCGAACATGGTCACCTTGATGAGCCAGCAAGTGTCGGGAGCGGTCATGCTTTCGCAGATGACGACCGTCTTGGCCTCATTCTTATACGAAGAGGAACGCAACGGTCAATTCTATACCGACAAGACCTTGACCAAATTGATGTACCAACTCATTTATGAGTTGAATCTGCCGCTGCGCTCCGGGAGCGAATCGGCTTTCTCCAACTGCACCCTCGAATTCGGCAAACCTTCCGAAGAAATCAAAAACGAATACGTCGTCATCGGCGGCGAAGGCATGCCCTACAAATACAGCGACATCCCGGCCGTCTATTTCGACCGTATCAATTACGCCTTCATCGACGCCATGGCCAAAGGCACCAAAAACGGCATTCCCTTGACTTTCCCTTTGATCACCGTCCAAATCGACGACGAGTTCAATTTCCATAACGACGTGTTCCTGTATCTGCTTAAAAAGATGTACCAATGGGGCGGCGTCTATTTCGAAAACTTCCGCACGGCCCCGTTCCGCGACAAGTATTACACCCATCTCAATCCTTATATCAAGAGCAAAGACCCGAGCGTTTCCCGCAGTCTATGCTGCCGGTTGAACATCGACTTAAGCATCCTCTCGCGAGCCGGCGGGGGCATCTTCGGATCCTCGGTCGGAAACGTCGGAGCCATCCAAGTCCTTAATTTGAACATGAATCGGATGCTGATCGAATTCGGTCATGACGAAGAATTGCTGCGCAATAAAATCCGCGAATACCTGGAATTGATGCAAGAAGGCCACATGGCCAAACGAAACTGGGTCGAACATCACCGGGAACTTTACCCGACTTTCTTCGCCTTGAACGAGAACCTCAAGAATTATTTCAACGTCTTCGCGGTCACCGGCATGCACGAAGGACTGATCAACGTCGGCTATCGCGGCGGCATGTCCGACCCGGTCGGCAAACTTTACGCCCATGAGCTGATGCAGTTCATGACCGGCGTCATCAACGAATTCATCGTTCGCGACAAGGTCGCCTGCGGCATCGAATACGCCCCGGCCGAAAACGCCGGCATCAAACTGGCCCGCGCCGACGCCAAGTGGGCCAAAGCCCACGGCCGCGACATTTTCGTCCAAGGAGCCGATGACAACGTCTTCTTGACCTCCGGATGCATGCTTCCCTTCTCGGAAGAGGATTTCACCAAGCAAATCGAAAATGCCGCCGAATTCCAAGGCTACGCCACGTCGGGATCGATCCTCCACCATTTTATCGAATCGGAAATCGAACCGGAAATTTTATCCAATTACCTTCAAAACGTCTTCAAGAAACCGATTAACTACCTGACCTTGACCCCGACCATCACCAGCTGTCTCTCCTGCGGGACCAAACTCGTGGCCAAAGACGCCCGGACGATCGAAATCTGCCCGGTCTGCCAAAGCGACGACATCGCCACTTACAGCCGCGTGATCGGCTATGTCCGGATGATTGCCCGCAAGAACATCCGCATTGACGAAAAAGGTTATTACAAAGGCGATTACAATTTCTGGAGCAAAGCCCGCCGCCACGACTGGGCGGCCCGGCGCCGTTTTAAAGAACAAGACGCCCTTTCCCCGATTGAAGACGCGGTCACCTTCGTCCAAGATGATCAAATACTACAATAAAATCATGTTGTCCCTCGCGGAAATCACCGCCCATCCGGTTTTGTTGATCCATGGATTGACCGGATGCGCTTTCCATTGCTTCAAATGCTTCAATTACGACACGCTGATCAAAACCGCACCAAAAGATCCATATTCTATCGATGACGTCGTCGACACCATCAAGAAGCAGGAACATCTGATCGACTACATCGTTTTCAGCGGCGGCGAGTTTCTCCGGGCCACCATCGAAGAACTGCGCCACGACCTGCGAGTCGTCAAAGCCGCCACGAGAAAACCGATCATCGTCTATACGACCGGCATCGAGTTGGCCAAGATGAAGGCGCTTTTCTTCGAAGGCTTGGTCGACGGTTACCACCTCGACATGAAACTGCCCTATCACCTTTTAAACGAAGACGACTTTGACCTGATTGAATTGACGATGGGCATCCCGGTCACCAATCTGACCTTGTTCGACACCCTGCTCGACGCTTTGGAATTCGCGGTCGCCTATGACAAAGGGTATAACCGCATCCGCAGCGTCCGCTATCCCTTCATCGGCGATTCGGCTTTTGAAGAAAACCACCGCTACGTCTACGATTTGAACCGAAAGTACGGGAAAACGGTTCCCTACGACGTCAATCCCTTCGTCTACCCGGACACCGAGCAAGTCCAAACGGCATGAAAAAAACGCACTTCGATTGAAGTGCGTTTTCTATTGTTCTTACATGCGATTGAAGTAATAAGCGCTTTTCTTTTTGATCCACCAGTAGATGGCGACGCCAATCGCGCCATTGACAAGAATCAAGATGCCGACGGCCAGGAGCGGATCGAGCGCCATATCCAAGAAATAATAGCCAAAACCATTGATGGCGACTAAGGCAAAGCCGCCGAAGACGGCGACCAAAGCGGCCAAGCTTTGCTTGACGACTTCCATTTCGTTGGTAAACGTCAGTTTGGGAAACCACAGATTGATGGCGGCATCGAGATTCGACGATAAAACGACGATCGAGACGCCCCAAAACAGTAAACCGATAACTTCATACCAAGGGATGCCGAAAGCAATCCCAAAGATGGTCGAAGCCACCAAGGTAATCGGGAGGCTGATGAGCAGATTGAATCCGATTTTGGCGCTCATAATGGTTTCGGCCTTCAGGGGCAAACTCTTGACGATCCAAAAATTCTTTCCTTCGAGCGACAGGCTGACGGCCGGGGTATACACCATCACGGCGCAAAACCCGACGAAAACGATGATCAACAAGGCGCTAGAAAAGCCTTCAGTGGCCAGCATCGGCATGAAATCGGAGATGGCGCCGCGATAAAACAGGCTGATGACGGCAAAGATGAGCATCATCACGAGACCGATGCCGCTGTTCATGGCGTACATCGGGGAGGTGATGAATTTCCGCCATTCCTTGATGACCAAGGTTTTGAACACGTGTTGCCTGACGACTTGATAGTCGGGTTTGGTCCCATTGCCCCTTTTCTTTTTGGTGACCACGACCTGACCGAGTTGGTTGGTCTTGACCGCCAATTTGGACACCAGCACCCAAAACAGGGCAAAGATGCCGACATGGCTGAGGGCTAAGAAGAGAAAATCGAGCCAGGCTTGATCGTGAACGCTGTTGACGAACCAAGCCAAAGGCCAAAGAATGGCCGAAAGCTGCCCCATCAGTCCGGTTTGGGCCAAAAGCGGATTGGCGCTCGTTTGGTCAAGCGAGGTGAACGAATAGACGAGATAACCGGCAAGAATCGCAACCATGAATACCAGGGAGACGATGTTCTTATGGGGCATCCTCGCGGTTACCCGCGCAATCAGCAACGATACAAACGACATCAAGACGATTGGCAAAAGCGACACCAGCAGGAAACCAAGGAGGAAAAACACGATTCCGGCGAAAGTGACGCCGGCAAACCAGAAATAACTGAAGGCAATCGGCAAGATGATGATGAAGTTGGGGATTTCGATGAAGATCATCATCAACAAGAGCTTGGTCACCATGATGGTCCTGGCTTTGATTGGTAACGGGCCCAAGATCGAATAATCCTTGTATTGGAACAAATAGGCATTGGCCCGTATTAACGTAAATAAGGAGGTCAAGGCAAAGACGTACACATAAATGAAATTCAACAAAATCGACGTTTGGCCAACGGCGGACAAACTCGTTGCCAAATCGAAAAACATGAAGCCGGTGCTGAACAAAATGGCGCCGAGTCCATAGACGATGGCGATGCTGATGCCGATGGTCTTGCCTTTGTTCTCACGTGGGTCAAAACCGAACAAGCGCTTAACCGACAGGTTTTCTTTGATCAAAACCCGTAATAATGCGGCGACTTTCATCAGTTTTGATTGATCTCCATGAAGATGCTTTCAAGACTTTGGTCTTTCAATAAATCGTTGGTGGCCCCTTGGGCGACCAGGCGGCCTTTTTTGATGATGGCGATCTTATTGCACAGTTTCTCGACCACTTCCAAGACGTGGGTGGAAAAGAAAATCGCCATGCCGCGGTCGCACATTCGCTTTAAAACGTTTTTAAGAAGGAAACTGGCTTTAGGGTCCAAGCCGACGAACGGTTCGTCGAGAATCAACAATTCGGGTTCATGGATCAAGGCGCTCGTTAAGACGAGTTTTTGCTTCATGCCGTGGGAATAGCTCGACATCGGGTTGGCTAAGACGCCTTCGATTTCGAACATCTTGGCGTATTCTTCGATTAGGGCCCGCCGCTTCTCAAGCGGGACTTGGAATACGTCGCCGACAAAATTCAAATATTGGATCCCGGTCAACGATTCGTAGACGTCGGGATTGTCGGGAATGTAAGCCAACCGCTTCTTGAATGCCATCGGATCGCGTTTGATCGAATACCGATCGAAGGTAATCTCGCCTTCCTCGAAATCGAGGATTCCGGCAATCGATTTCAAAAGGGTAGTCTTCCCGGCCCCGTTGTGGCCGACGAAACCGAAGATGTCGCCCTTTTCGATTTCAAGGTTCAAGTCGTCGCAGGCCTTGACCCCTTTTTGATAGGATTTGGAAAAATGGGTGATTTTTAACATAGATTGCTATTTAATCGGGAAATACAAGTTGTACATCTCGTATCCGTCCACGAAGTCCTCCTCAATCAAACCAATGACGTTTTTCATGTCGAAGCGTTTGTTGTTTTCCTTAAGCCAGACTTTGGCCGCTTGGCTGATCTTGTCATCGGCGTTATTGACTTCGTCTTCGAATTCCTGCTTGGAAATCGACAAGGTCAAGTATTCGCCCGCCGGCAAGTGGACCACTGCCACTTCGCGATTGCCTTTAGTACCTTCCGGGACCAAAGCGTATAGGATATGGGTGACGTGCTTATGATCACCGTGGGACACGCTGATGCGGAAAAAATAACGTTTGGTGGCCGCCGGGTCCAGACCGCAGGCAGTTAAAAACGGTTGCAATTTGCTTTCGTTGTCCTGCCGGGCGTTATCGCCTTCGGCGTAACAAAAAGCCAGCGTCATTTCCGACATTAGTTTGACGATCATGGGAATATCTCCTTTTCCGATTCGATATTGACTCTTTAATCATTTAACCACAAATCGATGATTTGTTAAATAAGGTCATTGATTGCGCCAAGATGGTCAGGATGGCGCCCCATCTTTTTTTTGATAATAAAACCAAGATAGATAAGATGGTCGTATCCATCATCGAAACCTGAAACCCTCTATTAAATAACCCGCCCCATCAATATCGCAAACGATTAAAACAAGCCGGTTTTTGCCGGCTTATTCCGCTTCAAGACCATAGTAGCCACAAGAGGCCATAGCCGGTCAACACCGCCGCCATGGTCATCGGGACCCCGATTTTCAGGAAATCGGTCACTTTCACCTCGTGGCCGTTTTTGCGCAAGATACCGATGCCGGCGATGTTGGCGCTGGCCCCGATCGGCGTCAAATTGCCACCGAGAGTGGCCCCGCACAATAACCCAAAATACAGCAATAAGGGGTTGATGCCCATCGCCGTGGAAATGGTCAGCATGACCGGGAGCATCGTGGCCACGTAAGGAATGTTGTCAATGAAGGCCGACAAAGCCACCGAGACGAAGACGACTAAGGTATAGATGAGAAAAACGTTATTGCCGGAAACGCTGAGGAAGAAAGCGGCGATGTCGTCGATAATGCCGACCTGGGTGATGCCGTAAATCAATACGAACAACCCGGCTAACAAACCTAAGGTATGGAAATCGATTTCCTTAATGACGGAAACCGTCGCTTTAAGCGATTTGGTTTTGATGGCTTTATAAACGATAGCCACCAGCCCCATGCCCATGGTGATCAATCCGTTGGTGACGTCGGGTTTATTGGGAATGAACGAGGCGGCGACCAATAAAGCGATGATGCCCAAAAGCATGATCGTCGGGGCATAATCGTTGACTTTGGCCCGTTCGGCGATGGTAATCGGCTGCTTCATCTTGCGGAACAGCACCATCATGACACCCACCGACATCAACGCGCCGAGTTGCACCACGAAGAAGGGCCCCGGTTTGCCTTGAAGCCAAAAGAAATCGGTGAAATTCATCCCGGCGATGCCGCCGAGCATGATCGAAGTGGTGTCCCCGACCAACGTGGCGAACCCTTGCAGGTTGGCGCTGACGGCGATGGCGATGATGGGGGCTACCGGCGAGACGTTGATGCGCTTAGCAATCGTCAGGGCGATCGGGGCGACGATCAATACCGTGGCCACGTTATCGACGAACGCCGAAATCAATCCGGCGAAAACCGCCAGCATGATGATGGCCCATTTAACATTGGGGGCTTTCTCGATGATGATGTCGGCCAATAAGGCCGGCATTTTCGATTCGATGAACAGCGACACGACGATCATCGTGCCGGCGATCATCAAGATGACGTTCCAGTTGATGGCCAAAGTCCACACGTCCAAGAAATCGACGAGGCCGAGAATCACGAAGACGACGGCCATCCCTCCGGCGATGTAGGACCGGATTTTCGGAAATGCCAATAAGGCAACGTAGGTGATAAGGAATAGGATTAGGGCGACTTCTTTCATCAATGCATTCTCTTTTCTTTAACCTAGACATTTTAACATAAGGAGGGTTTTTATCATCCCCCTAACCGACGTTAAGGCGCGTCAAACCGCTTTCTTATGGAAAATTGCTACAATGTAATCATAATATTACTGCTATGAACTTCATCCTCGTCTCGCCCCAATTCCCGAGCACCTACTACAAATTCGCCCAAGCGTTGGCCCAAAACGGACTGACGGTTTTAGGCATCGGCGACACGCCCTATGACCAATTGGCGCCCGAGGTCAAGACCAGCCTTAAGGAATACTACTATTGCCCGAACATGAACGATTACGCGGCCATGTTCAAAGCGGTGGCTTTTTTCTCGTTCAAATATGGCAAGATCGACTGGATTGAGTCCCATAACGAGTGGTGGCTTCTCTCCGACGCGAAACTGCGAACCGATTTCAACGTCAAGACCGGGATTCATTATCCCGAGGTAATGCGATATAAAGCCAAATCGATCATGAAAGAATATTATCGCTTGGCCGAGGTCCCTTTTGCCCGCTATCAGCTGGTGGACGATCTGGCCGGGTGCCGAGCCTTCATTGAACAAGTCGGTTATCCGGTGTTCGTCAAACCAAACGTCGGCGTCGGTTCCTCCAATTCCCATCGGATCGACCACGAAGACGATTTGATCAGATTCATGGCCACCCGCCACGAAGAACCCTACATCATGGAGGAATTCATCGAAGGCACGATTGTTTCTTACGACGGCATCGCCGATGGCGAAAGTAACGTCGTTTATGAAGCCAGCAACGTCTTTCCGATGCCTAATTACGTGGTCGTCAACCAGTTGAGCGACGATTTTTACTACACCGACAAAGAAGTCCCCTCGGATTTATCCGACATTGGCCGCCGCGTCATCAAGGCATTTGGGGTCCAAAACCGCATGTTCCATCTGGAATTTTTCCGTTTAGGCAAAGATTATCCCCATTTGGGTCAAGCCGGGGCGCTGCTCGGATTGGAAGTCAACATGCGCCCGGCCGGCGGGTTCACCCCGGAGATGATCTCGGCCGCGCGTGGTCAGTCGTTATATCAGGCCTGGGCCGACGTGATCGCCTATGGCGAAGTGAAAGAAAAGGGCTCGGGATCCCACGATTACGTGGCGGCCCCGGCCCGTCGCAACAGCATTGCCTACGCCCGTCTTCATGAAGAGGTGCTGAAGGCTTATGAACCTTTCTTATTGAGGCATGGCCCCTATCCCCCGATCATCAGCGTCGGGATGGGCAATTATTACTATATGGGTAAATTTGCTTCCCTTGGGGAAGTCAATGATTTCATCCAGTTCGTGCTTGAACGAAAATAGCCTATTCGGCTTCGTAGCCGATGGTTTTCAAGATGCCTGGGACCCGGGCGTCGTCGGATACGACCGTCTTGGTGGCCAAATCGACGGTTGCCGCCACGTTATGGTTTTTTAAGGTCGTTTGAATCCGATTGACACAGTGCGAGCACATCATGTTTTTGACTTTGTATACCATAAAATCTCTCCTATTTGAGTTTGAGGCGGTAAAGCCTCAACGCGTTTAAGATAACGGTCACGTCGCTGACGACCATCGCTAAAGCGGCGACGACTGGTGATAGCAATCCCATGAAAGCGATTGGAATCGCGAATAAGTTGTAGCTGAAGGCCCAGAAGAATCCAAGTTTGATGTTTTTCAGGACCGCTTTCGAAATGGTCAACGTGTGGACGATGGCCATTAAATCGCTATGCAACAAGGCGACGTCGCTGCTTTCGAGGGCGATGCTCGATCCATTGCCGATGGCCATCGACAAATCAGCCTCCTGCAGCGCGATGGCGTCGTTGATGCCATCGCCGATGAAGGCCACTTTTTGGTTTTGGGCTTGCAACGAGCGGATGAATTCGGCTTTGTCAAATGGGGTCATCCCGGCTTTGACGTGCTCGGGACGGATCCCGACTTCGCGGGCCAATGACAACGCGACGTCCGGATGATCGCCGCTGATGAGATAGGTGGCGATGCCCTCTTGGTGCAGACGCGTGATGGCGGCCGCCGCCGATTCTTTGACCACGTCTTTGATAGCGACGATGGTGGACACTTGATCGTCGACGGCCAGTAAGACCGTGGTTTTGCCTTCCGAATGGAAATGATCGATAGCCGAACGAGCCATTGGGCTGATGGTGGCGTAACCGCCGACATAAGCCTCCGATCCGGCGCGATAAAGGCGACCCTCGAACGCGGTTTCAAGCCCGGCTCCGGGCAGTTCCTTGACGCTGAGTTGCCGATCGGTCGCCATATCGCGGGATTCGGCCGCCGCCCGAATGGCGTTTGCCAACGGGTGGGTGGATGCTTCTTCCATTTTAGCCAGCATGCCCAAGTCCGGTCCGATGACATCGGTGACTTCCGGCTGGCCCTTGGTCAGGGTCCCGGTTTTGTCAAAAGCGACGGCGGTGATTTGCGGCGTCTTTTCAAATACGGCGCCGTTTTTAAAAAGGATGCCCTGCCGGGCCGATAAAGACGAACCGACCATGATGCTCATCGGGGTGGCTAAACCGAGGGCGCACGGGCACGAAATGACCATGACGGCAATGGCGGCGCTAAAGGCTTGGTTAAAATCGCCTGGATTCAGCCAGGTGATGTGGAGAATAAACGAAATGGCGGCGATTAAGACCACGACTGGGACAAAGATTGAAGCGATCAGATCGGCGATGCGTTGGATTTTGGGTTTGCGGCTCTGGGCTTCTTCGACCGCTTCGACGATTTTCTGCAATAAGGAAGTGCCAAGGCCGTGTGTCGCCTTGACGGTGATTGTCGCTCCCAAGTTGAGGGTGGCCCCGATGACAGCTTGGCCGAGGTCACGCGTGACCGGGACGCTTTCGCCGGTAATCATCGATTCGTCAATGACGGTCCGGCCGGTTTCGATCACGCCGTCGACCGGGATTTTCTCGCCTTTGCGTACCAATAGGATATCGCCCGGTTCGATCATGTCGATGGGACGAAGGACTTCGCGCCCGTCGACGAGCACCAGCGCTTCTTTCGAAGCCAGTTCCATCAATTCTTGAAGCGATTTGCTGGTCCGTTGCTTGACCTTATGCTCAAGATAATGACCCAAAAGGATGATGGTGATGATGATCGACGAAGCTTCAAAATACAATAGCCCATCATAGTGACCCATGGTCACGATGTGGTCGAAATGCATCAAGATGACGTAAACCGAATAAAAATAGGCAATCGTCGTCGCCAAAGCGACGAGGACGTCCATGCCGATCGTTTTGTTTTTTATATTGAAGAAAGCCCGTTTGTAGAAGGTAGCCCCAATCCAAAACTGCACCGGGGTGGCAAGCGCCCACTGGACGAAGGGATTCATGAGCCAAGCCGGCACGAGGACCCCGAGGCCCATGTGGGCGAACATCGTCCACAAAAGCGGCAGCGACAAGACGATGCTGGAGATAATGCGGATCAAATACCAATTGACGGCTTTCCGTTCTTTAAAAGTGACCGGCGTGTAGCCGCTTTGGCGAATCCGTTCGCTCAACTTGGCTTCATCCCACGACTCTTCGTCGTATTTGATGCGAGCGAATCCTTCTGACAAATTGACATTGGCGGAAATGATGCCTTTTTGGTCGACAAAGGCGTTTTCAATCGATTTGGCGCACATGGCGCAGTCCATATCGGTGATTTTGATTTTGGCGATTTTCATGATTTATTTAAGTAAACGGGACAACAGGGTGTTCAATTCCTCGATCTTTTCAAAGTGGCCGTTTCCGATATCCTCGCGGACGCAGTGATTGATGTGGTTTTCCAAAAGCAAAGTCGATAAAGACAATAGCGATGCCCGGATGGCGCTGATTTGCGTCAGAATGTCGGGACAGCTCTTTTCTTCCTCGATCATGCGTTCGATGCCTTGGACTTGGCCGACGATCCGATGGATGCGCGGCGTGGCCAGATGTTTGACGTGTTTGACAGCCGATGTGTGTTCCATATTATACCCCCACGGGTATATATTAAGCGCACTGGGCATATGATTACAAGCAAAAAGCACCGCGAGGGTGCTTCGTTTATTTTCCGTAAATCAGATGGATGAGGGCCAACGTCCAGCGGCGCGGGAGCCGATGGCTGAGCCATACCAGGAGCTTATAAGACCCACCGATGGTAACCGCCACCGGAGGATGCTTCCGTTTGATCAGTTTGGCAACGACGCGGGCGACCGTCATCGGGCTTTTCCCGTGGCGCTCGTCTTTTTCCATCACGGCGATGGAGCGGGCCAAACGATCTCCGTATAATGCATCTTCGGATATTTTCTCGCGTCGATCGGTGAATTCGGTTTTGGTGTCCCCGGGTAGAATCGTCGTCACCCGAATGCCCCAAGGTCGCACTTCCATCCGCAGGCCTTCCGAGAATGTCTGAAGGGCGCTCTTGCTCAATGAATAAAAGGTTTGGAATGGGATGGTGATCGGGCCGGCGACCGAGCCAATGTTAAATATGAAACCCCGGCTTTGCCGCAGGTAGGGCAGGCAATACTTGCTTAGGGCAAACGCTCCCAAGAGATTGACATCTAAAAGGCGTTTGGCTTGCTCGAGGCTCGTTTGCTCGATGGCTCCGCTCAATCCGATGCCGGCGCAATTGATCAAACCATCAATTTGATGGAACTCATCGTGGATGGCTTCGATGGTTTTCTTCACGGCGTCTTCGATAGCAATATCCAAAGGATAATGCTTGAAACGATAAGGGCTTTTGGGCTCCTTGCGCGACAAACCGATGACTTGATGGCCTTGGTCGGCCAAATAATCGGCGGTTGCCCGTCCGATGCCCGACGAAGCCCCGGTTATCAAAATGACGAGTTTATTGTTCACGATGCAGCAAACCTAATAGTTCGTCGTCGGATTCCGGCAGCGAGTGCAGCACTTCGGCGATGATGTCGACGGCCTGGTCCATCAATTGCTTGGTATGGGTGGCGGTGTAGCTCGTCCGGATCAAACATTGGCCTTCGGGGGCCGCCGGGGGCAAGACCGGATTGACGTAGACGCCCCGGTCGAACAACATCTTGCTGGCGACGAGGGTCCGCAGTTGCGAATACGTGTAAATCGGAATGATGGGGGCAATGGAATGATCCAATATCTTCAGTCCTTTTGCCAATAGGCGCTTACGCGTGTAGGCGGCGATTTCCAATAAGGCGCGAGGCCGTTCCGGCTCGGCGATGAGGATGCGCAGGGCTTCGAGGGCGCAAGCGACGTTCGACGGGGTGATGGCGGCGCAAAAAATGAAGGGCCGAGACTTGTGGCGGACATAATCGACCACGGCCGCGTCGGCGACCATGTATCCACCCAAACTAGCCAATGATTTCGAAAAGGTGCCCATGATGATGTCAACTTGGTCTTCGAGGCCATAATATTCGGCAGTGCCGCGCCCGGCGGCTCCCAAGACGCCGAAACCATGGGCGTCGTCGACCATGACCCGGGCATCGTATTTTCGAGCCAAACGCACGATTTCCGGCAAATTGCAGATGTCGCCGCTCATCGAAAAGACGCCGTCGGTCACGATCAGTTTGCCTTTCTTGGGGTCAGATTTGGCTAAGATTTCTTCCAATTCGGCCATATCGTTATGTTCATAGCGGACAAACTGGGCATAACTCAGTTTGGCTCCGTCGTAAATCGAAGCGTGGTTTTCCCGGTCGCCGATGATCAAGTCGCCGTGGGTGGCGATGGCCGAGATGATGCCGAGGTTGGTTTGAAATCCGGTCGAGAAGGTGACGCAGGCTTCTTTATGCAGGAATTCGGCCAATTCCTTTTCAAGGGTCAAATGCAAAGTCGTAGTCCCGTTTAAGAACCGGGACCCGGACACGCCCGACCCAAATTCGCGCAGGGCGGCGATACCGGCTTCGGTGACCCGGGGATCGCTCGTCAAACCCAAATAGTTGTTGGAGCCGATCATGATTTTATGACCGCCTTCCATCTGGACTTCGATGTCTTGGCGCGTTTCCAGCGCGTGGAAGTAAGGGTAAATCCCCAATTTTTTGATTTCGTCGACAGTGACAAATTCGCGGCATTTCTTGAAGATATCCATAGGCCCTCCGGGCCCTTTTGGGCCAGACTTCTATATTCTATGGTATCGGACGCCCGATTTATACATTTTTTTAGTGGTCCAAGCGTTGGGAAGGATTGTCGGGTTCCCATTAGATATAATGTTTACATTATGTTGGCGCTCGTCTATCGAAAACAAAAAGAAAAGAAATTCATCATCATGAACATCGTTTTCATGGTGTTTTTTCTTGGCATGTATACCGTCATCGATTCTTTTAACATGAGCTACGCCGAGATGATGGCGCGTTATTCGGTATGGCTCGTTGTCTTGAACGTGTTCACCAACGTCGTCATGGCCGGGCTATCGACGATGATGCTGACCTTCACAAGCGCCCAATTCGATTTTACCGGCAAGGAAAGCCGAGCCGGCAATTTGACCTTCGTCAGCGTCTTGTTCGGCATACTAACCTATGGTTGCACCCCATGCGTCATCTCCTTTTTTGCCGCGATCGGCATCGCCTTTGGGGTCATATCTCTTCCATGGGCAGGCTACCCCTACAAACTGATTTCACTTGCCTTGCTCGCCGTCGGGTTCCTTTGGATTGTCACGCGCTTGAAAAAAGCTTCCTGCGGCATCAAAAAGGCAGATCAATAAAAAAACCACATCGGATTCGATGTGGTTTTCTCTATTATCTATTCGATATTATTCGGCTTTCGGTTCTTCGGTAGGTTTGGGTTTGGGCTTGGTGGTTTTCTTGGGAGCCGGCTTATCTTCGGGCTTGGGTTCGGCCGAAGGCTCCGGTTTGGCTTCTTCGACTGGTTCGGCTTTTACTTCTTCGACCGGTTCCGGTTTTGGCTCTTCGGCGGGTTTCGGTTCCTCGACCTTGGGTTCCGGCTTGGTTTCCTCGGCCGGGACGACGGATGGTTCCGGTTTAGCGGCTTTGGGTTTCATCGCCGCGACGACGATCTTGTCGGTCAGGGCTTTGAATGGTTTCGGGAAGAAGGCTAGCAAGGCAACTAATATAATGTGCAACAGGATGAACCAGAAACCAATGCTCAAAGGCAAGCTCGCGGTCGGCATGTTCAAATCGTTGACATCGGATAAATTCACCCAATAGACGATCAACGTGATGAACCAATAGAGCAGTTCAATCGCACCTAGTCCCAAAACGATGAACATGTTGTATTTCTTGTAAGAGGTCAGCAAGGACAGCGGATGGATGAAAATCAATCCTAGGAACCAAACGATGATCAGTAAAGTGCATACGAAACCGAAGAATCCGGCGTGATCACCGACGTTGAAGTGCGCGACCGTGCTGGTGATGGTTTCCCTAAAGGTGAAATACGGCAGCCACAGCCAAATGAAGAAAAAGAAAAGCAATCCGAGGCGCACGCACTCAAACACGAATTGCTTTTTGTCAGCGAACAATGCCTTAAAATTCCTTTTAATGGCTTCAAGACTGAAATCAGTTTTATTCATAGCTCTCTCCCTAATGGTTTAGCATTAATTAAATATTATCATAGGGGCATAAAAATCATTATATAAAAGTGATGGTTTTTTTACGTTTTTGCTCGTTATTGATGAGAAATGGCCTAGAACCGTCAATCGGCTGACCCAATCGCTTGTAACCGCTACCATTTTCATTGGAAAAGGGCGTTTGCCTTGTTGTATAATGGATACGATATTTCGAAAAAAGGAGAAATAAATGAGCGATTTTAAAGTGTTTGAGTACATGGCCAAACACAATTATGAGCAGGTCGTCTATTTTTTCGACAAGACCACCGGATTGCGCGGCATCACCGCCATCCACAACACGAAGTTGGGACCCGCCTTGGGCGGAACCCGCATCTGGAATTACGAATCTGAAGAAGCCGCCGTGATGGATGCCTTGCGCTTGGCGCGGGGTATGACCTATAAATCGGCAGCCGCCGGGCTTAATCTCGGCGGGGGCAAGACCGTTTTGATCGGCGATGCCTCGAAAGTCAAATCCGAAGCCTATTTCCGAGCCTTGGGACGCTACGTCCAAAGCCTCAACGGCCGCTACATCACGGCCGAAGACGTCAACACCTCGACCCAAGACATGAGTTACGTCAACATGGAGACCGACTACGTCGTGGGCTTGGAAGGCAAATCCGGAAACCCCTCCCCGATCACGGCCTTGGGGGCTTTCTACGGAATCAAAGCCGCTTTGAAGTATAAGTTCGGCGATGACGACATCGCTAAATATAGTTTCGCCGTCCAAGGAGCCGGTCAAACCGGTTATTTCTTGATCAATTACTTACTGGAAGCCGGGGCCAAGAAGATCTATTTGGCCGAAATCAATCCCAAGCACATCGAACGGATGACCAAAGAACACCCGGAAGTCGTCATCGTGCCGCCTGAAGACATTTACGGCCTTGACGTCGACGTCTTCAGCCCGTGCGCCCTCGGCGGCGTCCTCGACCAAAACACCATTCCAAAAATCAAAGCCAAGGTAATCGCCGGCACCGCCAATAACGTCCTCCTCGACGAAGACGTCCACGGGCCGATGCTGACCGCGGCCGGGATTTTATACGCCCCCGATTTCGTCATCAACGCCGGCGGCGTCATCAACGTCTACCATGAACTGCTTGGTTATAACCGCGATATCGTCATGGCCGAAGTCAAGTTGATCTACAACCGCCTACTGGAAATCTTCGCCATCGCCGACGAACAAAAAGTCCATACCCAGTTGGCCGCGAAACTATACGCCCAGAAACGGATCGCCACGATCCAAGAAGTCCGGGCCAATTACATCAAACGGTGAAAGGAGCTCAATTTTGAAACAACACCGCCTCACCTTCAACAACGCCGCATGCAAGGGCTGCGAACTATGCAACCACGTGTGTCCGGTCCACATCCTGACCATGGATGCCACCCGGATGAACAAATCCGGCTATCGCCTCGTCAGCGTCACCGACATTAACAAATGCATCGGCTGCGCCTTTTGCGCCATGATTTGCCCCGATTCCGTCATCAAGGTGGAACAAATCGATGAGTAAGCAACTTTTAAAGGGCAACCAAGCCATCGCCATGGCGGCGATCAAAGCCGGGGTCGACGCCTATTTCGGCTATCCGATCACCCCTCAAAACGAAGTACCGGAATACCTAAGCAAATACATGCCCGAACTCGGGCGCGCCTTCGTCCAAGCCGAATCGGAAGTCGCCGCCATCAACATGGTGTACGGCGCGGCCGGATGCGGCAAGCGCGCCATGACTTCGTCGTCTTCGGTCGGCGTCGCCTTGATGCAAGAAGGCATCAGTTACCTATGCGGCTCGGAACTCCCGATGCTGATCGTCTCGGTCATGCGGGCCGGACCTGGCCTCGGCGGCATCCAACCCTCGCAAGCCGACTATTACCAAGCCACCCGCGGCGGCGGCAACGGCGACTACCATGTCATCACCATGGCCCCGGAATCGATTCAGGAAATGATCAACCTGATCAAGGAAGGGTTTGACATCGCCGACATCTACCGGAACCCGGTCATGATCCTGGTCGACGGGTTGATTGGCCAAATGATGGAAGCCGTCGACATCGACGCTCCCTATAAGCACCGCGAAGTCCCCGTCAAAAACTACGGAACCAACGGCATGAAGAACCATCCCGACCGCAATAACATCAACAGTTTGTATTTGGAAGCCTCGGAACTTGAAAAGCACAACCGCGATCTCGAACGGAAATACCTACAAGTAATCGAAAAAGAGACCCAATACGAAATGATCCACACCGACGACGCCGAAATCGTCATCGTCGCTTACGGGTCGGTCGCCCGCATCGCCCGGAGTTCAATCGAAACCTTGCGGAACCAAGGCGTTAAAATCGGTATGATACGCCCGATTTCGGTTTGGCCGTATCCTTACAAAGCCTTTGACGAACTGCCAAAGACCGTCAAAAAGATATTCGTCAGCGAAATGAGCCTGGGCCAAATGCTAGACGACGTCAAAATCGGCGTCAAGGGCCGGTGGCCGATCGCCTTTTACGGGCGGACCGGCGGCATGGTCATGGACCCGGAAGAGCTGACCGAAGCCATTAAGAACTACGAAAGGTGGATCGTTCGATGATCAAATACCAAAAAACCAAGGGTTTGACCGACAAACCATTCCATTATTGCCCCGGCTGCACCCACGGCATCATTCATAAAGCCCTGGCCGAAGTGCTCGAGGAGTTGAATCTGCTCGACACCGCCATCGGCATCGCCAGCGTCGGCTGCAGCGTCTTCAGCTATCAATATTTCAACTGCGACATGCAACAAGCCCCGCATGGCCGGGCTTGCGCCGTGGCCACCGGCGTCAAGCGGGTGATGCCCGATAACCCGGTCTTCACCTACCAAGGCGACGGCGACTTAGCCTCAATCGGCATCGCCGAAACGATCCACGCCGCCAACCGGGGTGAAAACATCACCGTCATCTTCATCAACAACGCCATCTATGGCATGACCGGCGGTCAAATGGCCCCGACGACCTTGCCGGGACAGAAGACGACCACCTCGCAAACCGGACGCAATCCGATTTTGCAGGGAAACCCGATCCTCGTTTCGGAAATCTTCGGGCAAATCCGCGGGGTCGCCTATGTCGAACGCGTCGCCATGACAAGCCCCCAAAATTATCGCAAAGTCAAAGCCGCCATCAAGAAAGCCTTCACCTACCAAATGGAAAAGCGCGGTTTCACCATGGTCGAAGTGCTGTCGACCTGTCCCGTCAACTGGGGCATGGAACCGATCGAAGCCATGCGCTGGGCCGATAGCGAAATGACGAAATATTACCCGCTTGGGGTATTTAAGGACGTGGCAAAATGATTAAAACGATTCGCATTGCCGGATTCGGCGGCCAAGGCGTCATGCTGATGGGACAACTCCTGGCAGCGACCGCTTCCGACGAAAACCTCAACAGCATCTGGGTCCCGACCTACGGCCCGGAAACCCGGGGCGGCACCGCCAACTGCATGGTGACCATCTCCGACAAACCGATTTATTCGCCGATTTTCACCAAAGCTGACCACGTCATCGCCTTGAACGAACCTTCTTACGTCAAATACGGTCCCATCATCAAGGACGGTGGCATGATCCTTTATAACGCGTCGCTGATCAAAACCCCGGTCAAACTCGACGGCGTCAGCCAAATCGGCGTCGACGCCAACGACATCGCCGCCACGATCGGAGAACCGAAAGTCATGAACATGGTCGTTCTCGGGGCCTACCTCCAGGCGACCGGCCTCTTCTCCGACACATCGATCATGAAGACATTGGCGAAATTCTTCGGGACCAAAAAGGAACATCTCCTCCCGATTAATGCCGAAGCCTTGAAGCAAGGCCGCGCGAAAGCCAATCTGTAGACAAATGCTAAAAACGGATCGTGAGACGGTCCGTTTTTTTATTGGGCATCATAGCCGACGATGTGGCTGACCAAGACGCCCAAAGGCAGTTCGGGATTCATTTCATCGTAGGCGAAATGAGTGAAAGTCAACTGGAAGTAATGGATGCCGCGGCCGTCCATGACGACGCGGGCCGGGGTGCCCGGGTCGACCGTTGACACGGTTGATGAACGAACCAGGGCGTCGTTAGCGTCATAACCGTCAATCGTGAAAATGGGTTCATCGTCCAGCACGTCAACCGCTCCGACAAGATTCAATCCCGAGACATGAATGTCGATGGTCAAGGTGTGCCATACTTCGATCGGGGAAGAAACAAATGATTGGCCCGGTTCCTCAAAGCCCAGGTTGAAATGGCCGTCTTCTTCCACGATGACGGCGTCTCCCGCGGTTCCCGAGGGATATGCCCCCAGTCTGAAATCATAGGTAAATATAGGCTGGGTGTCATCATAAGATGGGGTTTGGAGCCTAGGCAAAAACCATAGAAGCAGGGTCAATAGGACCAACAATGCCGGCAAAAGCACTGTCAAAACCCAGCTATTATTACGTTTGTCCTTTTCGTTTTCCCGCGGCATAACCCAATACTCCGACGATGGCCATCAAAGCGAGCAGCGACTCGTGCGCCGGGCCGGTGACGGCTGATTCGGCATGAAGGGCCAAAGGCTCGCGTTGATGATAGCTCAATATAAAGTCGAGACGTTCCCGATGGCTGGTCGTCGCATCGATCATCCCTTGATTGAAATGGGCTTGCGCTTCTGGAGCGAGTAATTCGTATTGATCCATGAAGCTAGCGGCCACCGCGGCATCGGCATGCAACAAGTCTTGGTCATCGGTCAGACACGGCGAATAAGCCGTCACCAACGCCATCAAGGCGTCGGCTTGCTCCGTTGGTGTCAGGTTGCGGTATGCAATCGACAACTGGGGATTCGTCAGATAGCGATAAGAAATGGTGCCATAAGTCAACATGACGCCGACTTGGGCATGATTGCCCTTGAGGAGATTCGTGAATTGGATCGAGGTTTGACTTTGAGTGGTACTCGAATCAGCGATATGCCAATGGACGCCGTCATCATAAGAATAAATGTAGTGCACGTCTTGGGCGCCGCCGGTGGTTCCCGTCCAGGAGAACGTCATTGCGGTCACCGCCACCGATATGAGTGGCGTATCCAAAACCATCACCGCGGCGTTTCTATTGGCGGTCAGGCTTCTAAAAGAAGCCAAAGCCACATCGTCGAAATCATGGTAGGCGTAAGAAGCGGCATTGTGGGAACCGATTCGCGGCGATGAATCCGTTGGATGACAACCGGCCGAAAGAAGCACGATATGGTCGCCGTCTTCAATATAAAAGGGCGCTTTGGCATAATCGGCTCGCTGATCGTAGGAGCCGGTTCGGTCGCGCCATGGGGCTAGGGCGATATCCGTGGTATAGGTGTTCGTTTCGGCCGCGACCGTCACTGGAGATGGCAAAGTGAATGACAGGCCAAAAAACGCGGCTAAAATCATCATCGGTGTCGGTCGTGGTTTTAATGATAACATGAGACGATAATGAGACTTATATCATCATATTATCATCAATCCAACGATGAGGGAACCTATTAGAATTCGGATAGTTCGGCTTGCTGTTTGTGATAGTTTAGACGTTTCTCAAGCTTGGCCAATTCGTGAGTCAATTCCTGAGGCAATTTTTCACCGATTGAATCATAGAACGAACGGATCGAAGCCACCTCGCCCAGCCAAGCGTCGATATCCACGGCCGTCAATTTTTCGAGAGTTCCCGGTTTTAAATCCAAACCGGAAACGTCGATGTCTTGGGGACGTGGAACGTAGCCGATTGGCGTTAAATCAGCCCCCACCGCATGGTCGCAGCGTTCGAAAATCCATTTTAAAACCCGGGCGTTATGGCCAAAACCGGGCCATAAGAATTCGTCATGCTCGTCTTTCAAGAACCAGTTGACGTAATAGATGTTCGGCAAGTAGGGATAATTCGATTGGTTTCCAACTTCGATCCAATGCCGGAGATAGTCGCCAACGTGATAGCCGATGAAAGGCAGCATCGCGAAAGGATCGCGGCGGACTTGACCAATCTTGTCGCTGATGGTGGCCGAGGTGATTTCCGAGCCCATGATCGAACCCATAAAGACGCCATGCTTCCAGCCGAGGCTTTCGTGCACGAGCGGAATCGTGGTCGCCCGGCGCCCGCCCAGCAAAATGGCGGAAATAGGGACGCCGGCGGGATCTTCCCATTCCGGGGCCAAGACCGGGCTTTGGCTCGTCCGGACCGTGAAGCGGGCGTTAGGGTGGGACGGGGGCGTTTTGAGGCCCGGGTTCCAATCTTGCCGTTTCCAATCGATGAGATGGGGCGGAACCTCGCCGTCGATGCCTTCCCAATAGACGTCACCGTCATCGGTCAAAGCCACGTTGGTGAAAAGGGTGTTTTTGCGGATGGCCATCATCGCGTTGCGATTGGACTCATAGGAAGTGTTCTTGACGACGCCGAAGAAACCGTATTCGGGGTTGATGGCGTATAAGCGGCCGTCTTCCTTAAGCCAAATC
>CAZBUP010000005.1:0-43260 GCA_964495145.1 uncultured Staphylococcaceae bacterium
CCGCTTATTTACTGAAAGAACAAGGCCATGAAGTCGTGGCCGGTTTCATGCGCAACTGGGATGCCTTTGCCAATAACGACGTCTTGGGCAACCCGACCCTAAATCAAGACATTTGCCCTCAAGAGCAAGATTATAATGACGCTAAAGCCGTGGCCGCCAGCCTCGGCATTCCGCTTTTCAGGATCGATTTCGTCAAAGAGTACTGGAATGACGTTTTTGCATATTTCCTTAAAGAATATGAATTGGGCCGGACGCCGAACCCAGATATATTTTGTAATAAATTCATCAAATTCGCCGCATTCAGGCGTTTCGCCGTCAGTCAAGGCTGCCAAGCCATCGCCATGGGCCACTACGCCAAACGACGCGACGTCGACGGCAAATCTTATCTCGTCGAAAGCGCCGATTCGAGCAAAGACCAAACCTATTTCCTTTCACAGATCAGCCAAGACCAATTGGCGTTCACGCTTTTCCCGCTCGGCGACATTGAAAAAACCGACGTGCGGGCCATCGCCAAGAAATTAGGTCTATCGGTCGCCGCCAAGAAAGATTCGACCGGGGTCTGCTTCATCGGGGAGAGGCATTTCAAACTGTTCTTGAAGAATTACCTGCCGGCCCAGCCCGGACCGATCGTCGACGTGGTCAGCGGTGACCAAATCGGCGCCCACGAAGGCGTTTTCTATTATACGATCGGACAACGGCGCGGCCTTGGCATCGGCGGAATCTCCGACAAGCCGTCCGGCAGTTGGTTCGTCGTTTCCAAAGACGTGAAAAAGAACGTTTTATACGTCACTTCCGAAAGCGAACAACATTATCTTTATGGCGATGAAGTGGTCATTGACACGTTGAACTTTATCAACGACATCCCATCGGTTGGTACCGCCTGCCAAGCAAAGTTCCGCTATCGGCAGGCCAAGCAACCCATACGGATCAAGGCGATTGAAGCGGGGCGCATGGTCATCACCTTGGCACAACCAGCCAAAGCCTTGACACCTGGGCAAGGCGCCGTCTTGTATCAAGACGAAGTATGCCTCGGCGGCGGATTGATCAAAGAAGTCTATTGCCAAGGGCGTCTTATCAACAAGTAGTCGAATTTCTCCATGTGTATGCTATAATAAGCAAGTCGAAGACGAAGACAAGTTCGCCCCGTTTGTATAGCGACAACTAGCCGGTGGAAATAGTTGCAAACAGGCGAAATAGCCCCTTCCGAGACGCAATTAACACTTGCCGTCATTCCGCGTTAAGGAACAATTAAGTGCATTAGCGATAATGAATAAGGATGGTACCGCGATCGTCTCGTTCCTTAATGGCACTTTTTTTCATTTATAGGAGGCCGTTTTATGAAACCGTTAACCGGTCAGCAAATCCGTATGATGTGGCTCGACTTTTTCAAGAAAAAGGGCCATTTGGTCGTCGAAGGGGCTAGCCTTGTCCCCCGTCACGACCCGACCCTGCTTTGGATCAACTCGGGGGTCGCCGCCATCAAGAGTTATTTCGACGGCAGCGAAATACCCGACCATAAGCGGTTGACCAACGTGCAGAAGAGCATTCGCACCAACGACATCGAAAACGTGGGTTATACGGCCCGCCACCATACCTTTTTTGAAATGCTCGGCAACTTTTCGATCGGTGATTATTTCCGCAAAGAAATCGTGACTTGGGCTTATGAAATATTGACGAGCGGCGAATATTTCGCCATGCCAAAGGATAAAATCTACGTCACTTACAATCCCAGTGATCTCGAAACCCGCGATTTGTGGATCAAGGAAGGCTTGGCCCCTGATCATTTGATTCCGCTTGAAGGCAATTATTGGCAAATCGGCGACGGGCCATGCGGACCCAATACCGAAGTGTTTTTCGATCGCGGACCCGATTACGATCCCCAACGATTGGGCGATCGCCTGTTGCGCGAGGAAATCGAAAACGATCGCTACATCGAAATTTGGGGGATCGTTTTTTCCCAATATAACGGCGTCGAGGGGCAACCACGCGCTGCCTATAAAGAACTGCCGAGCAAAAACATCGATACCGGTGCCGGCTTGGAGCGGATCGCCTGCGTCTTGCAGGGGACACCGACCAATTTCGAAACCGATTTGTTCTTCCCAGTCATTCAAGCCACCGAAAAAATGGCTTCGGTCGGTTATGCGGATTCAGGTTATCGGCCATATCGGGTCATTGCCGACCATATCCGCACGTTAACGTTCGCCTTGGCCGACAAGGCCAGCTTTTCAAACGAAGGACGAGGTTACGTCTTGCGGCGCTTGCTTCGGCGTGCCCTCCGCTATGGGCGGCGCATCGGCATCAACGAGCCATTCTTATACAAATTGGTCCCGACCGTCGCCAAGATGATGGGTGATTTTTATCCCTATGTCGCCCTTGAAAGCGACCGCATCGCCAAAAACATTTATGCCGAAGAAGTCAAATTCATGAAAACGCTCGCCAATGGCGAGACAATGCTTCGGGCTTTGCTTGATAAAGGCCATCCCGTATCCGGAAGTGATTTATTCAAGCTTTATGACACCTACGGATTCCCGGTGGAACTCAGCAAGGAAATTTGCGAGGAAGCCGGCGTCAGCTTAGACATGGCCGCTTTCAATCAATTGATGGAAGAACAGCGCAACCGGGCTCGCGACGCCCGAGCGGCCACCAGTTCCATGCGGATGCAGTCCAAGGATCTATTGGCTTTCGTTACTCCCTCACGGTTTGATTACGAATCGGTGTCGTTACAGGGCCAAGTCATCGGCCTATTTGTCGATGGATCATCGGTTGCCACCATCGAAGACGAAGGGGTCCTCATGTTTGACCAAACCCCATTTTATGCCGAAAGCGGCGGCCAGGTGGCCGACACAGGGTTCATTTATAACGACGATACTAGGATGCAAGTCCTCGACGTGCAAAAGGCCCCGAACGGGCAGCCGATGCACTTCGTCAAAGTCGAATACGGCCAAGTCAAGGCCGGACAAAAGCTCACCTTGGAAATCGACCGGCATAAGCGCTATCTGACGATGCGCAACCACTCGTCGCTGCACTTGCTGCAACGCGCCCTGATCGAAGTGCTCGGGCCCCACATCAGCCAACAAGGGTCCTACGTGACCGACGAATACGGGCGGTTTGATTTCACCAATCCAGCTAAAGTGTCCGAGGAACAGCTCCTCCGCATCGAAGCTTTAGTCAATCGCTACGTCGAAACGAACGCCCCTCGCACAACCGAGGTCATGAAAATAGAAGACGCCAAAAAAACCGGCGCCATTTCCCCATTTGACGAAAAATACGGCGAAGTGGTCCGCATCGTCACTTTCGGCACCGTCAGCAAGGAATTCTGCGGCGGCACCCACGTCAACCAATTGGGCGACATCGGGGTCTTTGCCATCGAAAGCGAGGAAAGCATCGCCGCCGGCATCCGCCGGGTGGTGACCCGGACCGGTTACCATGCCTATGAACTATTGAAACAACGCGAAAAACTGTTCTTGAAAACGCGCGATCTTTTGGGAGCCGGTTCCATCCATGAAGTGGCTGATCGTCTCAAAGCCTTGTTAAACGAAAAGAAAGAATTGGAAACGCGAATCGCCGCCATTGGCCAAAAAACGGCCAACACCATGGCTAAGTCGATGTTGGCATCGTTTAAAAATGACGGGCAAGGCCAATACCTGGCCGTCCAAATCGATGATTTCTCGCGCGAATTGCTCGTTAAAATCAGCGACGGGTTGAAAGAGGCCGCCCCCGAATCCGTCTTCATGCTCGTAGGCGATCACCGCCATGAGCTGCCGATTGTCGTCTACGTCGGGTCTTCGGGCCAAAAACGGGGCCTCAAGGCCGGGCTGTTAGTCAAGCAGGTTTCCGCCATCTTGGGCGGTTCCGGCGGTGGACGTCCTGACGTGGCCTTCGGCGCTGGGAAAGACCCCGGCAAAGTTCAAGAGGCGCTACAAGCCTTCGAGGCTTCGGTCAAGTGAAACCGCGGGTCTTGGGCGTCGATTTAGGTACCAAGACGATGGGACTGGCCCTCTCCGACCGATTGGGGTTGGCCGCGCATCCCCTCGTGACGTTCCGCTTTCCGCGGGGCGATTATCGAAGCGCGAAAGCCCATCTCTACGCGCTATGCCTCAAAGAAGAGGTCAAGATGGTGGCCATCGGCTATCCGATCCATATGTCGGGCGCCCCGTCGGAACGTTCAGAATCGGTTCTTCGCTTCAAAGCCGAATTCGAAGCCGAACATCCTGACGTCGCCTTGACGCTGATTGATGAACGCTTGACCACGGTCATGGCCTCAAAAATGATGAAAAACGCCGACATGAAAGCCGGCCACCGCCAAGAAGTAATCGACTCGGCCAGCGCCGTCTTGATTCTCGAATCCTATTTACGGAGGAACCCTTGATATGACATTCACCAAAGAAAACCAAATTCTGATTACGAAGGACGATGGAACCGAGATCATGATGGAGATTCTCTTCACCTATGAAGATCCCGAGTCGGAGAAGAACTACGTCTTATATTTCGACCCAGCCCAGCCAGACGACGTTTTGGCTTCCCGTTATGAAAGTAGCGGCGAATTATTTGATCTCGAAGGTGACGAATACGAGAAAATCAGCGCCATCCTCGAACAATTCCTTGCAGAGCAAGACGAAGCCGACTAGAAAGCGAAGATTAATATGCCTAAAGCCGCCGAAATACCGATTAAAAGCATCGGGTTCGGGGCTTTTTTCTTGATGAAACGAATGCCGAAATAGTACGTTCCCAAATCGAATAGAAGCGTCAAATGGCGCCAGTCGATGGTAGTTAATCGATAATCTCCGGCCGTCGGGAATATCAGGCTACGCAATAGGAAAATCAATGTCGTGGCGATCAAGGCGATGATGACCGGCTTAATGCCGGCTAGTATCGATTGGGTGATCGGATGATTGACGATTTTGGTGAAAATCGCGGCGATCAGGGTGATGATGATCAGCGACGGGAGAATCATGGCCGTCGTCGCCACGACGGCGCCAAGGATGCCGCCCATCTCGGTCCCGACGAAGGTGGCCATGTTGATGGCAAGCGGCCCCGGGGTCGATTCCGAAATGCTGATGAAGTCGATGAACAAGGCTTCGCTCATCCAACCGCGGGCCAACACTTCGGTTTTAAGAATCGGCACCATGGCGTAGCCGCCTCCGAAGGTGAAAAGGCCGACGCCGAAGAAAACCATGAACAATTCGAGGAAAATCATGATGTTGAGTCTCGCTTTTTCAAATAGTGATTCAAAGCGTAAAGACTGAAGCCGACCAGGCCCCCGCCGATGATGAAGAAGATGCCGCTGACGGCGACGTTTAACATGTCGAGCGACACCATGCCAGCCGTTAAAAGGGCGATGATCCATAAAGTGATTCGATCTTGCGGTAATAGCTTATAAAGTTTGAATAATGCGCTGGACACCAAGACGACGACGGCCGTTTTGATGCCAGACAAGGCGCCGGCGATGATGGTGTTGCCTTTGATCTCATCAAAGAACAAGGCGATTAAGCCGATGATGACAAACGAGGGAACGACAACCCCGACTGAGGCCGAAATGGCGCCTAATAGGCGCCGCTGCCGATAGCCGACGAACGTGGCCACGTTCAAAGCGACCGGACCGGGGGTTGACTCGGCCACGATGATGATTTCGAGCATTTCCTCATGGGTCAGCCAGTGCTTCTCATCGACGACGATTCGCTGGATGAGCGGGATCATGGCATAACCACCACCGAACGTGAATAGGCCGATTTGAAGGAAAACCCAGAATAGTTTGAATAACGACACGCGTGCTTTCATGATGTTTTAAGAATATACCACAATCGGGCCAAGATTGGAAATTACTCTTTTAATTTCATTAAATATGTGGCAATTGGCCCGGGTTATTGATAGAATACTAGCGAATTAAAAGAGGAACAACCTATGGAAATCGAAAAAGTCGTTCTGACGCGTGAAGGCGCCGAAAAACTGAATGCGGAACTCCGGCACCTGATCGATGTCGTGCGTCCCGAGGTCATCGAACAATTATCATTCGCCCGCTCATTGGGCGATTTGTCGGAAAACGCCGACTATGACGCCGCCAAAGCCCGCCAATCCGACGTGGAACTGCGCATCCGGCAGCTCGAAGACATCTTGTCCGGAGCCACCATCGTCGACAATCACGTCACCGCCAGCAAAGTAGTCACCTTCGGACGCTCGGTCACCATCAAACACCGCGGCACCCAAAAAGAAATGTCGTTTAAGATCGTCGGAACCCACGAAACCAATCCTTCGGACAACACCATTTCTAACGTTTCGCCCCTAGGTTTAGCGATTCTTGGATGCCATGTCGGCGACGTCGTCACCGTCAAAGCCCCGAAACCCTATTCTGTCGAAGTCTTGAAAATCGACTGAACCAACGTCTGGTCAAACTAACGATCACCTCGCTATTAAAAAGTGAGGTGATTTTTTATGTTCAAAGTGATGATTGCCGTTTTGGTCTTTACCATCGCCACGATAATGATTCTGTTAAGCTTGGATCCCAACGTCAGCGCCAATACGTTATCGATGTTGTCGGCTGACGCGACTTTCTCGGTCACCATATCCGGGCAGATCCTGAGGCCGGGTACTTATGTGATGGATCCCGAAGATACGTTGGGAGACTTAATCGATACGGCCGGAGGCACGAGCGATAATGCCGACGAACGGGCGTTCAACCACGATTGTCCACTGCTGCAGTCGATGTCTTATTACATTGCCCCGCTATTCGCCGAAGATGATATTTGTGGGGATTATCCTTATGCCAAGGTTGGACTCAATAGCGGCGCCAAGGAAGATTTGCTTCTCATCAGCGGAATCGGGACGACCATCGCCTCGGCGATTATCGGTTACCGCGAGGAAAATGGCGATTATGGTTATCTCGAGCAAGTCAAGGAAGTATCCGGCATCGGCAATGCCACCTTCGAAAAAATCAAGAATTACCTTACCTTGGAATAATCTCTACGGTGTTTTCCTAGGCTTATTTTTTGGCTTCCTAGCCAGTATGGATTTAACCTGGCCCGGAATCATCCTGGCAAGCATCATCCTAGTCTTCATCATCTATCGATTTGGATGGAAATCGGCCACGATATACGCTGGGGCTTACTTTCTCGGTTTCATGACGATGTTCATTAAATCGCCACCGCCCGGCATCGCGACGGGTTCTTATCTCGTGATTGACGTTGAACGCAATTATTTCATCGCCCAGCGCGGTCTTTTTCGCCTTTATGTCTATAGTCCCGATCACGCATATCAATTCGGTGACGTGCTTGAGTTGTCCGGAGCGATTGAACCCTTACATTTTACCCATATCGAGGGGCAATTTGATTTTAAGCGGTATTTATGGGAACGCGGCGTGAACTACGGCGTCGAAAACGCTTCGATTAGGCCAATCTTCCAAGCGCCGTGGCGTATGTCGCTTTTCAAAGAAAAGCTGCTGGCCAAATATGAGGAAACGACTGCCGTTTATCTTAGAGCCTTGATATTCGCAGAGCGCGACTACCAAGCCGATGTCATCAAACAACTTGATGCTTTGAACCTCATCCATTTAATGAATATATCAGGTTTGTTAGTCTATCTGACATTGCAATCAATCAGAGCCATCATGGGTTGGTTCGTCTCCGAAGAAAAGGCGCGCCGAAATAGTTTCAAGATCTTGCTTCCGTGGTTATTGCTCGTCCCGAATTCGGTCGTATTGTGGCGAATCATCGGCGGCGGAATCATTACCTTGATTGCGGGTGATAAGTTAACGTATTGGAATAGAAAGGGCTTATTAGGCATTATCATGTTATTAGTTAGTAAATATCTAGTATATAATCCAAGTTTTTATCTTTCATGGTTAATCGGGAGTGGACTGTATCTCGTCAAGCGTCCCCAAGCTACCGCCCCTTGGTGGCGAAGGCTGGGCTATCGATATCTACCGACGATTTTTCTATTGCCGTATCTCATCCATCATTATGGGGCAATCAACTTACTGGGACTGGTCATGGTATTGCCGATCATGTATGTCCATGGGGCGATCCTCATTTTGGGCTTGATTCAAGTTTTCACCTTTCCGATGCCTATTATCATTCAACCACTCGCACGATTGAGCCAACTCATGCTCCTGGCGGCCGGTCGCCTCTCGGTGGTGGTTAATTTCGGGTATTGGTCCTGGATTGAAACAAGTATGTACTTAGGTTTAATCATCGTCATTGTCCTCATCTATGGTTGGTCGCATCGGCGTTTGTTTCATAACGCCGTCACCGTTTTAGCCGTCTTCATGATTTTCCAAGCCCTTCCGGTCGTCAATTTATATGAAACGGCGGTATATTTCATCAATGTGGGCCAGGGCGACGCCATTTTGATACGCAATCGGAAGGAAACGGTGCTGATCGATACCGGTGGTTCTTTGTATCTTGACGTGGCCGAAGTGGCTTTGATTCCATTTTTTGAACGTCACCGGATTCATCATCTCGACACGGTCATCATCACCCATGACGATTATGACCATAACGGGGCATTGACTTCCCTGCGGACCAACTTCCGGGTCAGGGAAACGCTGACCGAGCCTGATCAATTTCCCCTTACGCGGGCTGGCATCGCCTTCTGGAATTTAAACCATGCCGCCCATGCAAGCGAGGATAATGAACAATCGCTCGTGCTTTACTTTAATTTTGACGGCCATGATTGGTTGCTGATGGGCGACGCCCCGAGTGAAGTTGAAAAGCAAATCATGCGTCAATATCCTGACCTGGCCGCCGATTATCTCAAAGTTGGGCATCATGGCGCCGAGGGATCGACGTCCAGCGCTTTCTTGAGTCATATTAAGCCCCAAGAAGCGATCATCTCGGTCGGACGCAATTATTACGGTCATCCTTCACCCAAAGTGTTGGAGCGATTGACTCAAGCCGGCATTACCATCCGCCGTACCGATCTCGAAGGCACGATTGCCTATGTCTAGGAGAGCAAAATAAGGTAAAATATCGCTAGTATGATATATCTACTATTCGGCAAACAAGATTTGATGATCAAGACGCGCCTTTCCAAGCTTATCAAAGAGCGGATTCCGCTTGTCGATGAGTTTTCGCTAGTCAAGTACAACGGCCGCCAAACCCCGGTCCAAGACATCATGGCCGATTGCCGCTCCTTGCCGTTGGGCTATGATTTGAAAATGGTCGTCATCGAAGACGCCTATTTCTTAATCAACGCCAGGACCAAGGAGAAGATCGAAAAAGACCAAGATTATGCCGTATTGGTCCAATATCTGAAAGACCCGAATCCGGCCACCGACCTCGTGTTCACGCTCGCCGCCCCCAATTTCAACCTTAAAAGCGAAATCGGCCAATTGCTGAAGCAACAAGCCATGATCTACGAACTGACCGACATCGACAGCCAGTCATGGCCTGAGTACGTGAGACGGTATTTTGCCAAATACGAAGTCACCATCGATCAGAGTGCCATCGCCGAACTGGTGGCCCGTTGCCAAAACGATGCCACCCAATTCGTTTCCGAAGCCCAAAAGCTTATGCTTTTCTCCAAGCACATCTCGCTCGATACCGTCAAAACACTGGTCACCCGTCCGCTAGAAGAAAATTCTTTTGCCTTATCGAACGCCTTGACTAAAGGCCGCGTCGACGAGGCACTGCTGATTTATCGGGATTTAAAGACTTATAACGAAGAACCGGTCACTTTGATTTCTTTATTGGCGCGCCAATTCCGTTTAATGCTCAAAGTCCATTATCTGGCTGAGGAAGGCTATGCCCAACTAGACATCGCCAAGAAGCTGGACATCCACGAGTATCGCGTCAAACTGGCCTTAACGGCGCGAAAAAGTATAAATGAGTCGCGACTAATCGGTATCCTTGAACGGCTTTATGAACTCGATTACAACATAAAAAGCGGTCAAATCGACCGCTTCTATGGGTTTGAACTTTTCTTGCTGAACTTTGCCGCTTGATTATTTTTTCAAGAGGTCATGATACATGCCGGGACGCCGGTCGCGGAATACGCCCCAGCTGTACCGGTATTTTTTAATCCGGCTTAAATCGAAAGTGGCGGTGATCACGCCTTCATGGACGCGGTCGCTTTGGATAACGACATGTCCGGTCTCGTCAGCCATGAACGATGAGCCGTAGAAAGTCATGGCGCTTGATCCTTCGGTTTCGGTACCGACCCGATTGGCGGCGATGACTGGGATCAAATTGGCGGCGGCATGGCCGACCATGACGTTTTGCCAATGGGCGGCGCTATCGATCGGAAGGGTCGGTTCGCTGCCGATGGCGGTCGGGTAGAAGATGAGTTCAGCCCCTAACAAGGCTAAGGCCCGAGCCGTTTCGGGGAACCATTGGTCCCAGCAAATGCCGATGCCGATGTGACCGAATTGCGTAGCAAAGACTTTGAAACCGGTATCCCCGGGCGTGAAATAGAATTTCTCCTCGTAATTGGTTCCGGTCGGAATATGGGTTTTCCGATAATTGCCAAGAATCGTCCCATCGGCGTCGATCATGGCCAGGGAATTGTAAAAGACGTTGCGGCTGGCTTCGAAATAGGAAATAGGCAGCACGACGCCCAATTCTTGGGCGATCTTTTGGAAATGAAGCACCGGTCGGCTTTTTTCAAGCGGCTGTGCCAAATCGAAGTAATCGTATTTTTCGATTTGCGGGAAATACGGGGTCATGAACAACTCGGGGAGCAATATCACTTGGGCCCCATGGGCGGCGGCTTGGCGCACCAAGCGTTCGGCTTTGGCCAAATTTTCGTCTTGATTCCAACTCATGGCCATTTGGATGGCGGCTACTTTAACGTTCATCGTTGGTGGTTCCTTTGGGTATTTGCTGGGTAATGCAGTGGATGTTGCCCCCGCCAAGGAGGATTTCCTTGGAATAAACGGGGATGATTTCCCGGTCCGGGAATAAATCGCCCAGGATGGCGGCGGCTTTCTGGTCGGACGGTAGGCCAAAGGCCGGCATCACGACGGCACCGTTACAAATGTAGAAGTTGATGTAACTGGCGACGAGGCGCTTGCCGCTTGGTCGCGGAGTGGCGTTCGGGTGGGCGTCGACCGTCAAACTGTCGTCGGTGGTCGAATAGATGATTTCGCTCGGAAAGACCATTTCGGTAATCTTGAGGGGTTTTCCGTCGAGTCCGGTCGTTTTCCTCAAGACGGCCAAAGAGGCTTGCGACATAGGGTATTGGGGATCGTCTTTATCGTGATGGACGGCAATCAGGACATGGCCTGGGGCCACGAAACAGGCGATGTTGTCGACATGGCCGTTGGTATTGTCGTTATAGACGCCGTAGGGGAGCCAAATGACCTTTTGAACGTTCAGGTATTTTTTAAGCATGGCGGTGATTTGGTCTTGGTTGAGGTGGGGATTGCGGCCGGGGGAAAGCAGGCACGACTCGGTCACCATGGCTAACCCTTGTCCGTCGACGTGAATGGATCCGCCTTCAAGCACGAAACCATCGGTCCGATAACGGTCGACGTTGAATATTTTGAGCAAGGCTTCGGCCATGGCATCGTCGGTATCCCAAGGTTTATATAGCCCATCGTAATCGCCGCCCCAGGCATTGAAAACCCAGTCGACCCCGCGCAGTTCGCGGTCTTGGTTAACCACGAAAGTCGGGCCGTTGTCGCGAATCCAAGCATCGTCGCTTTCCAGTGGGATGAAGGTGACATTAGGCACGTCATAACGGGCTTGGGCTTCCAAAAGCATGGCCGGGGGAATCACGATGAAAACCGGTTCGTGCTTGGCGATGGCGGCCGCCACTTCCAAGTAATTGTCTTGGGCCGGGATCCCATTTTGGCGCCAAACGTCGGTCCGGTAGGGATACGTGATCAACGTGCCGCGGTGCGGCTCGAATTCGGCCGGCATCCGAAAGCCGTCGTTTCGAGGGGTGGTGCTGAGTGTTTTCATATATGAAATGATACCATATTTTTTAGGCAACAAAAAATGGCTCTTGCGGAGCCATTTCGGTTTTTGATGGTTATTTGAGGTTGTTTAAACGGCGTTGCAAACTGCTTTTTTGGCGGGCGCCGGCCGAAGGGTTGGTGACTTTAGCCGAAACTGATTTGTCAATCAGGGCCACGGCTTCGACGAATAGCTTAGCGGCGTTTTCGACGTCCTTGGCGACGATGGCCTTGTCGACTTTCTTAATGGCGGTGCGGACTTCGGACTTGATGGCCGAGTTCCGGCTGCGGGCCAATTCGTTGGTTTGGATGCGTTTGATTTGCGATTTGATGTTTGCCATGTTGATAACCTCTTTTAAACTCGATGAATTTTATCATAATTCCCCCTTTGGTGCAATATCGATTGTGCAACGAAGGCGATATTTTCACGGTTGGGTCCAATTACTACCCATTTGAAACGGAAATCGCCTTGGCGATTGAGTGAATCGGGCATTCGCGGTAAGATAATAGCGACATCTACGAAACGAGATATACACATGGATCATCATCAATGCCGGATTGTCTTCATGGGCACCCCCGAAATCGCCGCCTCGCTACTGGAAACCTTATTGAAAGGCGGTTTCAACGTCGTGGCCGTGATTGCCCAACCCGACGCCCCGGTCGGGCGCCAGGGAACGTTCGTGCCGGTTCCGACCAAACGGGTGGCGAATCAATACGGCGTCAAGGTTTTGCAGCCGGCATCCATTCGTCAGGACTATGGTTTCATCCACGATTTTTCCTGTGATCTCATCGTGACGCTGGCCTATGGCCAAATCATCCCCGATCCGGTCTTGGCCTGGCCGACCATCAAAGCCTTGAACGTCCATGGAAGCCTCTTGCCGAAATTGCGGGGAGCCGCCCCGATTCAATACGCTTTAATCCAAGGCCTGCAACGAACCGGCATCACTTTGATGGAAATGGTTGCCGCGATGGACGCCGGCCCCATGTACGCCCAACGCGAACTGGTTATCAATCCCGATGAGGATTATGGTTCGCTCAGAACCCGGATCAGCCGCTTGATCGACCAAGAAGTACCGGGATTGTTGCTTGATTTTCTCGCCGGGCGTTTGACCCCGGTGGCGCAAGCGCCAGACGCGGTCACCTTCGCCCCGAGCATAAAAAAAGAGCAAGAACATCTTAATGTCGCTTTGCCGACGCCATCATTCATTGATTTCGTTCGGGCATTGGCGCCAAATCCTGGCGGATATCTACTAGACGGAGACCAGCGCGTCAAAATCCTGAAAGCCCGTCAGCATGATCGTTTGATTAATCACCCCGTCGGGCACGTCTCGATAGAAAACCAAAGTCTGGTCCTGCAGTTGCATGACGGTCGCATCATGATCGAGACGATCCAATGGCCGGGCGGCCGACCGTTGTCGGGCCGCGAATTCGCTAACGGCCACCATGACGTTGTCGGCCGGCTATGGAAATAACTAAATCGTTGCGTTTGTCGGTTCACGCCCTCGTGGATTTCATGTTGCGGCGCGGCGACATCGACAATCGCATTTTCAACAAAGCTTCGATGCAGATGGGAACCAAACTCCATAAGCTGTATCAATCGGCGCAGACCGAAGCTTTCATCGCCGAGCAATTTTTACGGCATACCTATGAAGTCGACGAATACGCGGTCACCATCGAAGGCTACGCCGATGGGATTCGCGAACTATTGAATAAAGTCTACATCGAGGAAGTCAAGACGACTGTGGCCGAATTGGATTCGTTTGCCGATCAGCATCAAGACTGGCACCGGATGCAAGCCTTGCTCTATGGGCACATGTATGCCGAAGAACATGGTTTGGAGACGATCCGGATTCGGCTCATCTACATCAATCAGGCTGACGAGACGACCATGATTCGTTCCTACGAAGGATCACGGGTTGAAGTTGGAAATGCCATCGTCGCTTTAATTAGAGAATATCTATCTTTTTATCGAATGGTGGACCGCCATTTGGAAGCCCGCCTCCATAGCGTCGAAGCGTTATCGTTTCCGTTTAAATCGTTCCGTCCAGGCCAACGGGAAATGGCAAAATATGTTTATTCGTTAGCCCAAAACGGCGGAACTTTGCTCGTAGAAGCCCCCACCGGCATCGGCAAGACGATTTCGGCCCTCTATCCCAGCATCTTGGCGTTGGGTCGGGGCATTCCGGGAAAAATTTTCTACGTGACCGCAAAGAACTCCGGTCATGAAGCCGCGGTCATCGCCGTGAAACAGCTCCGCAAAAAAGGGGCTGCCGTCAGCGACATCGTGTTGACGGCCAAAGACAAAATTTGCTTAACTCCGGGAGCCGCCTGCAATCCTGACGAATGTCCATTCGCCAAGGGCTATTATGATAAGATTCGGGGTGTCTTGTCCGAAGCGTTGAACCAACATGATTCCTTTGACCGCGAATTGGTGCTAACTTACGCCAGGACCCATGAGATTTGCCCGTTTGAACTACAGCTGGATTTATCGTTGTTCGTTGACGTGATCATCGGCGATTATAACTACGTATTTGATCCGATGGTCTACCTCCGACGTTTCTTTGACACCGACGCCTCGGGTCATTTCCTCTTGGTGGACGAAGCCCACAATTTGGTGGAACGGTCGCGTTCGATGTATTCGGCGACGATCACTTCGATTGGACTCAAGCAACTGCGCCGAAGCGTCCGGTCTATTCAACACGTGAAATTCAAGCGGACCCTGACCCGTTTGGCCAAATTGTTCAAAGACGAATCCCAAAAAGAAGGACCTTTTCCCGAAACGATTTCGCTCGACCGTAAATGGCTGACCGCCCTCGATGCGTTCTTGGTCCAGGCCCAAGACGTGATGCGGAAATTTCCCTCCGCCGTCGACGAGCCGTTCAAGGATTTCTATTTCGACGCCAACCGCTTTTTCAAACTATCGGATTTCTATGACGACCATTTCGTTTATTACAAAGATCGGATGAAACGTGACGACGTCAGCCTGACGTTATTTTGCCTCGACTCGAGCGAACTGATCGCCAAGACGATGAAACAAGTCAAGGGTCGCGTCCTTTTCAGCGCCACTTTGGCACCGCTTGATTATTACGTCCCGATGTTGGGCGGCCGACCGGAAGATCCGATCTTGCGACTTCCATCGCCTTTCCCTCGGGAAAACCTCCTATTGATGGTGGCGCCCAAGGTATCGACCCGCTTCAAGAGCCGGGCGGAGACCCTCGATGAAATCGCCCTTTACGTTGAATTGGCAATCCAAGGCAAAATCGGCAATTACCTGGTGTTTTTTCCCAGTTATAAATACATGAACGACGTTCGGTCGCACATGAAGACGGACGCCACCGTCGAGATTTTGGTCCAAGAACAAGAAATGACCTTGGCCGATCAAGAGCGGTTCCTCAGCCAATTCGTCCCGGCCCCCGAGCATACCACGGTCGGTTTCGTGGTCCTGGGCGGTCCTTTTTCCGAAGGCATCGATTTGATCGAGGATCGGCTGATCGGATCGATTATCGTCGGGGTGGGATTGCCCCAGCTTTCGTTTGAACGCGATTTGATCAAGGATTTTTTCTCTCGACGCCAAAGCGACGGCTATTCGTTCAGTTATACCTATCCGGGCATGAACCGCGTCATGCAGGCGGTCGGAAGGGTGATCCGCTCCGAGAAAGACCGCGGTCTCGCCCTCTTGATCGACGATCGCTACTTGGAATCCCGCTACCGAAATATGTTCAAAAGCGAATGGGCCCATTACGAGGCGGTCATCACGCCCGACGATCTTCAAGCCCTGGTGAACGATTTTTGGAACACCAATCGGAACTAGCGTTCCGCCCGGCGATAAGATAGAATATACGAGCATCATGAAAACCTTTGACCAAACGCGCATCCGCAATTTCTCCATCATCGCTCACATCGACCATGGCAAATCGACCTTGGCCGACCGTATTTTGGAATTGACGGGAGCGGTCAGCCTCCGCGACATGCGCGATCAAATGCTCGACTCGCTCGATTTGGAGCGCGAACGAGGCATCACCATCAAATTGACGTCGGTCACTTTGCCCTACCATGCCGATGACGGTCAAGATTACGTGTTTAATTTGATCGACACCCCCGGGCACGTCGATTTCACCTATGAAGTGTCGCGGTCATTGGCCGCCTGCGAAGGGGCCTTGTTGGTGGTAGACGCCTCCCAAGGCGTCGAAGCCCAAACGTTGGCCAACGTCTACTTAGCCATCGACAACGATTTGGAAATCATCCCGGTCATCAATAAGATAGACCTCCCGGTCGCCAACGTCGAACGGACTAAAATCGAAATTCGCGATCGGATCGGGCTCCCGATCGAACACGCCATCGCCATCTCGGCCAAGACCGGCATCAACGTCAAAGCCGTGCTTGAAGCCGTCGTCAAATACATTCCGGCTCCCAAAGGCAGCGTCGAAGCGCCGTTGCAGGCCTTGATTTTTGACTCTTTTTACGATTCTTACCGCGGGGTCATCATCCTGATTCGGGTCAAACAGGGAAGCGTGCGCGTCGGCGACACCATCATGTTGATGGCCGTCGGAAAAAAATACCTGGTGACCGAAGTCGGGATCCGAACGCCGAAAGAAGAGAAGAAGGACGTTTTGTCCAGCGGCGAAGTCGGGTACCTGGCCGCCCAGATCAAAGACATCAAAGACGTCCATTCCGGCGAAACGGTCACTTTGGCCCAGCGCCCCGCTTCGGTCGCTTTGCCGGGCTATCGCCATATCAACCCGATGGTTTACTGCGGGCTCTACCCGGTCGATTCGAAAAAATACGCCGACTTGAAAGACGCTCTCGAGAAATTAACGCTCAATGACGCCGCTTTAAGATTCGAGGCTGAGAATTCCCAAGCTTTGGGATTTGGGTTCCGCTGCGGCTTTTTAGGATTGCTCCACATGAACGTGATCCAAGAGAGGCTCGAACGCGAATACAACCTCAATTTGATTTTGACGGCCCCGAGCGTCATCTACAAAGTCCATTTGACCAATGGCGAGGTGCTGGAGCTCGACAATCCGAGCCGGCTGCCGAACCCGGTCTTGATCAAGGAAATCCAAGAACCCTACGTGCTGGCCTCGATCATGACCCCAAAGGATTACGTTGGACCGGTCATGGAACTATGCCAAGCTCGGCGCGGCCTCCACGTCGATTTGGAGTTCTTCGACGAAACGCGGATGATCGTCAAATACGAATTGCCGTTATCGGAAATCATCTATAACTTTTTCGATCGCCTTAAAAGCACCACCAAAGGCTATGCCTCGCTCGACTATGCCTTATCCGAATACAAAGCTAGCAACTTGACCCGGATGGACATTCTTCTTAATGGCGAACCAATCGACGCCTTGTCGACCATCGTTTACAAAGGCAACGCCTTTGACCGCGGCAGTTTAATCGTCCGGCGCTTGAAGGAAATCATCCCGCGCCAGCAATTCGAAATCCCGGTTCAAGCCGCCATTAACGGTAAAGTCATCGCCAGAAGCAACATCAAGGCCGTTCGTAAAGACGTTTTGGCCAAATGTTACGGCGGCGATATTTCGCGTAAGCGCAAACTGCTCGAGAAGCAAAAAGAAGGCAAAAAACGCATGAAAGCCATCGGTTCGGTCGAAGTCCCCCAGGAAGCTTTCATGACCGTGCTCTCGCTGGACGAAGACGAGTAGGCGAATTTTTGAAATTGGCAAATAATCTAGTAGAAAATTAGTCGATTGTTTGCTATCGTTGATTTATAGTGAGAGAAAAACATGGGTAATGATGATCTAGCAATCCGGTTTAGCAACGAAACATACGCGACTCGGTCGGAAGTAGCCAAAGCCTTGCATACCTCTTTGATCGACTCGATTTGGACCAACATCATCAAGTATCGCGGCCAGTTTACCCGCTACCTTTCGCTCCATGCCATCGACCATGGGCAATTGACCCTCGTCTTGACACCACATATCGCCGACTGCGTCAATGCCATCGAACGGAAATTGATGAAGGCGTGGCTGCGCTTGAACAAGGTGCCGAAGACATCGAGCGCCTATGCCCAATTCGAACAGGATTTCCATTTCGAACAATTAAACCATATCGCCAAGAAGTATCGGCTCACCGTCAACGAATCGTTCATAAAAAGCGTCACCAACGACACTTTGTCGACCGTGTTCCCCGATCGGATGATCCTCGTCAATTATTTCACGGCTCATAAATACATCAAACAGAATCCAGTCGATCCGATCGACGAGGCCTTTTTTGCCGCCATCTATTCGCTCCTGAGCGGACAGGAAGAATTGACCTCTTTGTACCGAGAACACGAAGTGGCGTCTTACGAGCAGAAAGCTTTGATCGGGAAGACTTACCCCGCCGCTCCGCTGGCCCGCATCGAAGAAATGATGAAGGAGCTTCAGGAATTCATCGTCCACGCCGACTATGCCCCCTTGGTCAAAGCCATCGTCGTTTTCTACTACATCATGCTGGTCAAGCCATTCGAAACCTATTCCGAGGAAATGGCGCTCTTGACCATGAAAAATATCTTGGTCCATGCCGATTTTGACGAAGTACCGCTGCTGCTAGCCCTCGAACCGATCTTGCTCGACGGCAACGACGAGCTGACCCGGGTCATGAACGAAATCCAAAAGACCGGCGACGTCACCTACCTGTTGGTCACTTTCCTTCCGATCGTGGAAACGGCCGTCGACGCCTTACTGGATCGAGCCATCGATTACGAAAAAGAGGAAATCAAAGAAGAAGCGGCTCCCGTAAATGAAATCCTTCCGCCAGAGAAAACCGCAGAAGTTGAATCAGTGGTCGCTGAACCTGCTGGAAGCCGACCCTTAACGATCGACGACCGGATGGCGCTTCCTAGCGTCCCCATCGCCCTCGACGAAGTCGACGCCGCCCGGATCGAAGAACATTTGATGGAAACGAACCCGGCCCTGAAGCGGGGCGAAGCCTATTTCTACGCCCGCCACTGCACCATCGGCAAATTCTATACCATCTCCCAATTCAAAAAAACGCTCGGGTGCGCCTATGAGACGGCTCGGACTTCCATGGATCATTTGGCCGGACTCGGCTATTACCGCAAAGAGAATTACAAAAATAAATTCATCTACACACCCGTAGGACGAAAGTAGGTTGCTCATGGTCATCGTATTCAGTGGTCTTCTCGACAATCCGGTTCTGGCCGTCATCGTTATCCTGGCGCTTTTCGGAGTGATTTCCCTAGGCGCTTATTTGTTACGTAAATACATCCCGAGCCTTCGTGGCAAAGACGAGGTCATCGACGAAGAAGAAGCCGCCCGCCAAGAAATTGAACGGGTCATCGTCAAAGTCCAAGATGAGAAGACCAAGGAGCAAATGGAACAATTTGGTCCCGATCACGACAAAAAACCCGATTAAGTCGCTCTACGTCCATATTCCGTTTTGTACGCATCTGTGCCACTACTGCGACTTTGCCAAAATGCTGTATGAACCCGACCGAGCCGACCGCTATCTAGAGCGGCTTTTTTTCGAATTGGACCAATACCGAATGGACACGCTGGACACGCTTTACGTTGGCGGCGGGACCCCGACTGCCTTAACGGCCCCCCAGTTGGAGCGATTATTGAAAAAACTGAACCCGCTACTGGGTCCACATGCCGAATTCACGGTCGAGGCCAACGTCGAAAATGCCACCGAAGAGAAACTAGCTTTGATGCGGCGATGCGGAGTCAACCGGCTGAGCCTCGGGGTCCAAACCATGAACCGCGACCATCTCAAGCGCATGAACCGGTTTCACCAACCCGATGATGTGGCCCGCGTGGTCACCTTGGCGCGATCGCTTGGTTTTTTAAACGTCAACCTCGACTTGATCTACGACCTTCCGGGGCAAACCGACGACGAACTGCGTCGTGATGTCGATCAAATGGTGCTTCTTGACGTTCCCCATATCGCCACGTATTCGCTGACCATTCATCCCCAAACCGTCTTCGGGATTCAAAAAATCGTTCCCGCCGACGATGAAACGAGCCGCCGCCATTACGACATCATCCTCGAGAAACTAAGGGCTGCCGGCTATGAACGATACGAAGTATCCAATTTTGCTAAACCGGGTTACCAAGGCCGCCACAATCTCAATTATTGGACTAACGGCTATTTCGTCGGCATCGGGCTCGGCGCCAGCGGCTACCTGCCCGGGCGGCGTTACAAAAACACCTTGAACTTGTCTAAATACCTGGAGGGAACCACCGTCGAGGATATCGACGCCATCGATATACGAACCCAGGAAATTGATTTTCTGATGCTGGGTTTACGGCTCGCGCAAGGGTTCGAGACTCAAACGTATGAAAAAATGTTTTCCTTCGCTTTCGGCCAGCGCTATCAAAACGCGATTTTGCATTTATCCGAGGCTGGGTTATTACAAACCGATGGGAAACGATGGTATGCTACTGATGAGGGGTTGATGCTTCTCGATCACGTAGTCCTCACTTTGATAAAGGAGTTCGACTGATGCACATTGCCCGTTACGAAAAACGTCTCTTCGCCTATTTATTTGATTCACTCGTGTCGCTATTGGGCGGCATGGCCATTTTCTTTTTGATTCCGATGCCGATCGCCTTCATCGAGAAGATCTTGCTCTCCCAAGTGGCCGCCGCGCTCATTTACGTGGCCTCGACCTCGATCATGCTGATGATCACCAACGGATTCACGTTTGGATCGTTGTTTGTCCGGGTCCGGGTGGTGCGCCTTGACGACCGACGTTTAGGCTGGCGCGAAGTGTTGATTCGCTCGGTCGGTCTTGCCATCTTCGTATGGTCGCTCATCAATGCCGTGTACATGCTTTCGGTCCATACCGAACGGACCATGTTCGACCGGATGTCGGATACCATCGTCATCGACAAGAAATGTTACTAAATCTTTAAGAATTATCGTGCTATATTAGCACTTATTTATTGACAGTGCCAGAGGACTGGTATAGAATGCTTGTAGCACTCGGATATTTCGTGTGCTAACGGGGTGTCACATGACCTTATCACGTCGCGACCAAATCCTGAAATTGATCGTCGAACACTTCATAAAAACCGCCGTTCCCGTCGGGAGCCACACCTTGATCGAAAGCTACGAGTTACCCTACTCCAGTGCAACGATCCGGGCCGAAATGGCCGATCTCGAAGGCGACGGCCTTTTGGAAAAGACCCACACTTCCTCAGGTCGCGTCCCTTCCAGCAAGGGTTATCGTTATTACATCGACAACCTGCGCAACCGCCGCGTCGACGAGCAAATCAAGCAACAATTGCAGTTGATCCTCGACAAGAAGACCCAATCGATTGAAGAGACCATCAAGCAAAGTTGCGAAATCTTGGCCCATATGACCAATTTGGCCTCGATCGTACTCGGTCCCAACGCCAAGGAAGAACGTCTCGTCAGCCTCTCGATCGTTCCCATCGCGGGGAATTCGGCCACGGCCGTATTCGTCACTGACCAAGGTTATGTCGAAAATAAAACCTTTGTCATCCCGGAGACGATGTCGATGCGCGACTTGCAGAAAAGCGTCACCCTCTTGAACGAACGGCTCCAGGGGACTCCGATAGCCGACCTCGTCAGCAAGATGGAAGCCATCCGGCCGATCCTTCAAGACTATATCGCCGAGCATGACGTCATCTACCAAGCCTTCGCGCAAGCCTTCCTTCATTTCGCGAGCGACCGCCTGCGGACTTATGGCCAAGACGAACTGTTCAGTCAGCCGGAATTCACGAACGACGCCCAGAAGCTCCGGCACCTGATCTCGCTACTCGACTCGCCGGAAGTATTCCGGGAAGTCTCGAAGGACGGCGAGAACATCACCATCAAGATCGGCGACGTCAATGAAGAATACGGCGACGTGGCCATCGTCACCAGCCGCTTGGCCATTCCTGGCCGTTCCGACGGCACCATCGCCGTGGTTGGCCCCACCCGCATGGATTACGACCGCGTCGTCAGCGCCCTCGAATACATCGCCGGGATGCTCGAAGAACATTTCAAGAAAGAGAGGTAACCGCGTCAATGGTACCCAACAAAGATAAACCCATCGCCGATAATCCGCCCATAGAAGAGAAGAAGGGCAAGAAAGAAACCCAGCTCGAGGAAAAGCTCGAAGCAGCCCTAAAAGAAGTCGAAGCCTGGAAGAACAAATATTACATGGTTTATGCCGACATGGAAAACGCCCGCAAGCAAAATGAAAAGACGTTGTCCGAGTCGCTGAAATACCGGGCCGAGGGATTCATCGAAAACCTGTTCCCGATCCTCGATTCGTTCAAGATCGCCCTCGACATGAAGACCGACGACGAAATGCTGAAGCGGTTCCTAGTCGGTTTCGAACACATTTACCGGCAACTGCAATACGTCCTCGACAACGAAGGCGTCAAAGACATCACCCCGGCGATCGGGGCCAAATTCGATTACAAGACGATGCATGCCCTCGAAGCCGAATATGGCGAGGGCGAGGAAAACACCGTCGTCCGCATCGTCGCCCGCGGCTATCAGCTCAAGGAGCGCATCATCCGCCCGAGCATGGTCGTCGTCAGCAAGAAGAAACCGCCGGAACCCGCGCCCGAACCAAGCCCGGAGCAACCGACAAACGAAACCAAGGCAGATACAAACTCAAAAGAGTTTGATGCATAAAGGATATTAAAGGAGAAACACACATATGGCAAAAGAAGTAATCATCGGCATTGACTTGGGGACTACGAATTCCGTCGTCTCGTATTTGCAACCGGATGGCAAAGTCAAGGTCATTCCCAATCCTGAAGGACACAACACCACTCCGTCGGTCGTCGCCTTTAAGGCCAGCGGCGAGGAAATCATCGGCGACGCCGCCAAGCGGCAAGCCGTCATCAACCCGGACACCGTCTTATCGGTCAAGCGACTGATGGGCACCGACAAGAAAATCCACATTTCGATTTTGAACAAGGATTTCACCCCGCAGGAAATTTCGGCTAAGATCTTGACTTACATGAAGAAATACGCCGAAGCCTCGTTGGGCCAAACCCTGAAGAAAGCCGTCATCACCGTTCCGGCCTATTTTAACGACGCGCAACGGCAAGCCACCAAGGACGCCGGGCAAATCGCCGGGCTGGAAGTCCTGCGCATCATCAACGAACCGACCGCCAGCGCGCTCGCTTACGGACTCGAATCCAAGAAGAGCGGCAAGATTCTCGTCTACGACCTGGGCGGGGGCACGTTTGACGTCAGCATCCTCGAAATCGGGGACGGCACCTTCGAAGTCATCGCCACCTCGGGTGACAACCGCTTGGGCGGCGACGACTGGGACGATGTCCTAGCCAAATGGGTCCAAGAGCAAATCCGGGCCCAACACGGGGTCACGTTGACCGACAAGATGGCCCTTCAACGCTTTAAAGAAGCGGCTGAAAAAGCCAAGATCGAACTCTCGGGTCAATTAGAGACCGTCATTTCACTCCCGTTCATCGGCCAAACCGCGGCCGGACCGATCAACTTCGAAACCAAGATCACCCGGGCTAAATTCCAAGACATGACCAAGCATTTGCTCAAACGGACCGAAGAACCGATGCGCAAAGCGCTTAAAGACGCTAATCTGACTGCCAACGACATCGATGAGATCCTGCTCATCGGCGGTTCGATCCGCATGCCGGCCGTCCAAGAGTTGGTCGGTCAAATCATGGGCAAGAAACCCAATCTTTCGGTCAACCCCGACGAAGCCGTCTCCATCGGCGCCGCCATTCAAGGCGCGGTCCTGTCCGGCGACGTCAAAGACGTGGTCTTGCTCGACGTCACCCCGCTGACCCTCGGCATCGAAACCCTGGGCGAGATGATGACCCCGCTCATCACCCGCAACACCACGATTCCGACCACCAAGAGCCAAATTTTCTCAACCGCGGCCGATAACCAGCCGGCCGTCGACATCATGGTCTACCAAGGCGAACGCCCGATGGCCCGCGATAATAAACTGTTAGGCCACTTCAAGCTGGACGGCATCAAGCCGGCCCGCCGGGGCGAACCGCGGATCGAGGTCACCTTCTCGATCGACGTCAACGGCATCGTCAAAGTGACGGCCAAAGACCTTGATTCCCAAAAAGAACAACAAATCACGATCACCGGCTCGACCGGCCTCAGCAAATCGGAAATCGACCGCATGGTCCGCGAAGCCGAAGAAAACCGCGACGCCGACGAAAAGCGCAAAGAAGAAGTCGAATTGAAGAACAAGGCCGAGCAATATTTGAACAGCATCGACACCGCCCTCCAAGAAAAAGGCGCGAGCCTCGATCCAAAGCAAAAAGAAGAAACGGAAAAACTCCGCGACGAACTGAAAGCCGCGTTGGAGAAAAACGACGTCGAAACCTTGCGTCGCAAGATCGGCGATCTTGAAAAAGCCGCCGAATACATGGCCCAGGCCCAAGCCCAACCCAAAGCATCCAATGGGGCCGCTCCGCAGCCGGAAGGCGAAACCAAATCCGACGATGACGTCATCGACGCCGATTTCACTGAAAAGAAATAAACGATTAGGTACCTAGATGGCCAACAAACGCGATTATTACGAAACATTAGGAATAGCCAAAGGCGCTAGCAAAGACGAGATCAAGGCCGCCTATCGGAAACTGGCCAAGAAATATCACCCCGACGTCAACAAAGCCCCCGACGCCGAGGCGAAATTCAAGGAAGTCCAGGAAGCCTACGACGTCCTTTACGACGACCAGAAGCGATCGACCTACGATCAATTCGGCCATGCCGCCTTCGACCAGAACATGGGACAAAATCCGTTCCAAGGTTTTGGCGGCGGCTCATTCCAAGACGTCGACCTCGGCGATTTGTTCGGCTCGTTCTTCGGCGGTCGCCGCAGTCGGCCGCAAACCGGTCCCCGACGTGGGGCTGATTCCTTCATGCGCATCAAGATCGGGTTCATGGACGCCATCAAGGGCAAACGTGTGACCATCCCGGTTACTTACGACGAACCGTGCACCCGCTGCGGCGGTTCCGGCGCTTATTCAAGCGGCGACGTCGAAACCTGTTCGACTTGCCACGGTACCGGTTACGTCAAGACGCGGCAGCAGACCATCCTTGGCACCATGGAAAGCCAAAACACCTGTCCGAGTTGCGGGGGTAAGGGCAAAACCATTTCCCGACCCTGCCCATCGTGCTCCGGACGCGGCTATAACCATGTAAAGACCGACCTCGACGTCAATATCCCGGCTGGGATCGCCTCGGGCCAGCAAATCCGCATTTCCGGCAAGGGTGAACGGGGCCATGACGGGGGCACCAACGGCGACCTCTTCATCGAAGTGGCGGTCCAAGCCCATGAACATTTCCAACGCGACGGCAACGACATCCACCTGGAAGTCCCCATCTCTTTCGTCGATGCATCTTTGGGTCTCGATATCGAAGTCCCGACCGTCTACGGCAACGTCGTCTTGAAAATACCGGCTGGCACCCAGCCCGACAAAGTCTTGAAACTCAAGGGCAAAGGCGTCAACGACCTCCGGGGCGGCAACCCAGGCGACCAATACGTCCATTTGAAAGTGGGCACGCCGACCAACTTGTCGCGCCGGCAAAAAGAACTCCTCGAGGAATTCCAAAAAGAAAGCGGCAAAGCCGAATCGATGTTCGACCGCTTCAAGCGTTTCTTCAAAGCCGATTAATATTACGAGTGCTCACCGAGCACTTTTAATTTACTTGATTGCCAAAATCATCAATAATAATAAAGAAGTAGGTGATTTCATGTATACGTGCAAAAAATGCGGGACCCCGCTTGAAAAGCAATTGAGCGAATGTCCGATTTGTCATACCAAGAATCCGGCCGGCGAACCTGAAAGCATGGTCGGCAAAGATTTGACCGAAACGTACGATCCGGTCGCGCCCGAATACCAATTGATTCGCCAAAAAAGCCGAAAATTGGCCGCCGTATTGGCGTTTGGGCTCGGTTTTCTCGGCGTTCCGCTTTTCTATCTCGGCTATAAGCGCATCGGCCTATGGTGGCTTTTCATCGCCATCGTGGTCGTGGCCATCGCGATTCTTGCTGGCATTCCGGCATTGTTTTATTTGCTCGGCGGGCTCCTGCTAGCCCAAATCGGCCTCGGACTCGTCATCTTGACTCATAGCAACCTCAAAGACGGGCGCGGCGAATTGCTTCGGTAAGATGACGCGCTTTTTCGCTTCGATCCAACAAGGCCGCGTTTTTTTGACCCCAGTCGATGCGCATCATCTGAAAGTGGTGTTGCGCGCTCGAGCCGGGACCGAAATCGAAGTGGTCCAGGAAGGGCAGCTTTACCGGGCCGCCATCAAAAGAGTCGATCCCTTGGACATCCAAGTTTTAGAACCGTTGCCGAGTTTTCTTCCGCGTCATTTGCTGACGCTCATTTACGCTTTACCCAAAGGTGACAAGTTGGATTTAGTTGTCCAAAAAGCCACCGAGCTCGGGGTGACCGCCATCTTGATCACGGCCACCAAGCGAAGCGTCGCCCGATGGGCGAGCGCCGACCGCCCGCGCAAATTGGCCCGACTGCGCGCCATCGCGAAAGAAGCCAGCAGCCAAAGCCGGCGCCTAGAAGTGCCGACCATCGAATACCTCGATAAAATCGAAGACATTCTCGATCGGCCGTTCGAAGTCAAATTGATTGCATCTGAATACCTGGCCGGCACCCCGCCGTTTGGCTTATCGCTCCAAGGAAAAACCGACGTCGCCGTGATGGTCGGGCCCGAGGGAGGCTTTGACCCGCAGGAAATCGAATGGGCCACCCAAGCCGGTTATCATCCGATCAGTTTAGGAAGGAACATACTTCGAAGCGAAACCGCCGCCATCTCGGCGGTGGCCGTTTTGAGATATCTATTGGAACATGCGTCTGTTTGATTTATTGAAAAGCGAGCAAAAAGGTCCGCGCTTGACCGATAGCGAAGAGCACCAATTCTTTCTGGCCAACCGTCATCTTTTAATAGAGAAAAACTGCTTTTTGGATTTGTATAACCCCGAGGATAGTTTTGCTTTGGTCAAGGCCAACATCGTCCTGCGCAGCCTCGTCAACAAAAGCGCGATCGAGGACAAACTGCAGGATTTGGGACAAGCTTCGGTCATCGATCAAGGCCGGGTCAAACATCACGACATCCGGTCGCGTATGGTCGCGGAAGGATACGATTTGCCGTATTTTCTCGATAAAGACGTCAAAATGTACGTGCCGATTTTCAACCGGGCCATGAATTTCATTTATAGTCTCGAGCCTGATCGCTTGTTTGACTATCCCTATGAGGGTCTGACCCACGAATTCACCAGTTCCTTGGTCAATCCTTTCGAGATGTACAATTTCGCCTTATTCGATTCCAATTTCACTTGTCTCATCAAACTCGGGAACGACGCCACCTCGACGGCGTTTTACCATATCGACTACCGTGAAATATTGATCATCAACCGCCAGGGGGGACTCGATGTCAGTATCGCCTTGTTCGACAAGAATCTCGCCCATCCGAACTACGAAGGCGTCGTCGATCGCCTCTTGCCGGTCATCGCCGCCTATTTCGCCAATGATCGCGATTTGTTGGTCAAACAGCTGCTGCGCGGGCAACTCGTCAGCGAAACCTTGATCCGACGATGGGCTCAAAGCCAAGCTGCCCTCGAACGGCGCAAATACCGGCTATGACCTTCGCCGTATATACCCTCGGATGCAAAGTCAACAGCTATGAATCGGAAGCCGTCAAACTATTGATGATTGATCGAGGCCATGCTTATGATGAAAAACATCCCGACGTGGCCATTATAAACACGTGCAGCGTGACCTCGATGAGCGAGAAGAAGTCGCGCCAATTGATGCGACATCTAGTCAAGCAACATCCAAACATCATGATCGCCTTGATGGGGTGTTACGCCCAGATGGCGGCATCGGTTTTGAAGGATTTACCCAACGTCGGGGTCATGGTCGGGACCAGCAACCGCCACTTGATTCCCGCGTTGATTGACGCTTACTTACATACCAAAACGTTGCAGACGGCCCTAGAACCGGAACCGCCTTCTTTCGCCTACGAAGAGATGAAAGTCACCACGTACACCGAACGGACGCGGGCTTACGTGAAAATCCAAGACGGTTGCGACAATTTTTGCGCCTATTGCATCATCCCTTATGCCCGAGGACGCTTACGGTCCCGCCACCAAGGTGACGTCATCGCCGAAATCCGGCATTTCACCGAAGCCGGTTTTCGGGAAATCGTCTTGACCGGCATTCACACGGCGGGATATGGCCGCGACCTTAGCGGTTATACTTTCGATGATTTGCTACAAGACATATTCGCCAGTTGTCCCAACCTTTACCGCTTGCGTCTATCGAGCATCGAAGCCAGCGAGATCAGCGATCGCTTTTTGGCACTGCTTGCTAACGAACCGCGTCTCGCCCGCCACCTGCACATTCCCCTTCAAAGCGGCAGCGATCCGGTATTGGCCAAAATGAATCGTCCCTACCGCATGGCCGCATTTGCCGAAACGGTGCGTCGTATCCAAAGTATCGTGCCCGACATCGCCTTGACCACCGACGTCATCGTCGGGTTCCCCGGCGAGACCGAAGCCGACTTCGAAGTCACCTGCCAGATGGTCCGTAACCTAGGCTTTAGCAAAATCCATGTTTTCCCCTTCTCACCCCGCAGTGGCACGGTGGCCGCCAAGATGACCAATCCAGTCCACGACGAGACCAAGAAGAAGCGCGTCTTGCGCTTACTGGCCATTTCGAGCGAACTTGAGCGCGCCTATGCCGAAAAATGGATCGGCCAGTCCCTTGACATCATCATCGAGGAATACAATCCCTTGGCGCATGCCTTCGAGGGTCATAGTTCTAATTATTTAAAGGTATTAGTCCCGGGTCACAATTTTCAAAAAGGTCAAATCGTCACCGTGGCCTACGTACCGGAACCAGGGTTTTCATCCTTGATTGAAAACATTTAGATGATGTAAAAAAAACATTGACAAAACGCGATAGAATCGATAAAATCTAACAGGTAACAAAGGAGAATAACATTATGGCTGTACCTTTCAGGAGAACTGGCAAAACTAAAAAAAGAATGCGGCGGACGCATTTTAAACTCGAAGTGACCGGATTGGTGACTTGTTCCCATTGCGGCGCGATGATCCGTTCGCATATCGTCTGCCCCGAATGCGGGTATTACGACGGGAAACCGGTCATCGTCATCGAAAAGAAGAAGGAAGAAGCCGCCAAGGCCGAAACCAAGAAAAGCAAACCAAAGAAAACCAAAGAAGTGGCCACCGCCCCCAAGGACGTGAAGCCGACCAAAGCCACCAAGGAAAAATCCAAGCTGGCGATCGAAAAAGGCAAAACAGGCGAAAAATAACCTTAACGGAAGGATCGTATCATGACCTACAACAAATTGATCGACCATACGTTGCTCAAGCCCGACGCTTCTTACGAGGACGTCAAAAAACTGTGTCTCGAAGCCAAGACTTACGATTTCGCGAGCGTGTGCGTCAACCCGCACTTCGTTCCCCTGTGCCATAAGGAACTATCGGGCACCGGGGTCAAAGTGTGCACCGTCATCGGATTCCCGCTTGGACAAACGCTGACCGAGGTCAAAGTCTATGAAACCGAAGCCGCGGTCAAAGCCGGAGCCGAGGAAATCGACATGGTCATCAACGTTTCGAATCTCAAGGCCGACCGCGATGATTTGATCAAAAGCGAAATCGCCGCCATCAAGCGCGCCTGTGACGGCCGCTTGCTCAAAGTGATCATCGAAACTTGCCTCTTGACCGACGAAGAAAAGGAACGGGCTTGCCGCATCGCGGTAGCCGCCGGAGCCGATTACGTCAAAACCTCTACCGGGTTTTCAACCGGGGGTGCCACCGTGGCCGACGTGGCCTTGATGCGCCGCACCGTCGGTCCCCACATCGGCGTCAAAGCCAGCGGGGGCGTTCGTTCGATCGAAGACGTCGAGAAGATGGTCGCCGCCGGGGCCACCCGAATCGGGACCAGTTCCGGAGTCAAAATCGTCCTTGGCCAAGAAGTGGCCGCCGGCAAATACTAAATCATTGCTATTTAACCGCTCGATGAATATAATTCATATAGCGCGTTCGTACCGCAAAGGAGGTGAATCTCATGGCCAAAACCCAAGTCCGCGAAAATGAATCGCTTGACGAAGCTTTACGTCGTTTCAAACGGCAAGTCAACAAGTCCGGCATTCTCAAGGAAGCTCGGAAACGTGAGTTTTATCTCAAACCGGGTGTCAAACGCAAGATGAAGATCAAAGAAGCCCGTCGCAAGACCTACTAATAGAACGACCCTCCGGGGTCGTTTTTTCATTGGTGACGCTATTTATAAGCGAACCATGATTTATTTGCGACAAGAAAACGAACGGCGATGCGGCGATATCGCCTTGCGCCACTTATTAAGTGTCGTTTTTCATGATCGTCGTTATTTGGTGACCAAAATCGAACTCCCCGATGACGCCTCTTTGGCCGACTTGCAAAGCGCTGCGGCTCTTTATGGTCTAACCTTGCGTGGATACCGGGTCGTTGATCCATCCGCCTGTCGTTCCATCAAGGGTCCATTCATCGGCTTGACTGGAAAAGGATCCCGGTCGCATTACGTCCTCATCGTTTGCCGACGCGGCGACCAGTGGTTGATCGTCGATGGTAGCGGGCCTCCGCGCTGGATTTCTGGCGACGATTTTCGCCATATGGCGGTGGGATATGCCCTCATCAAAGTAAACGCCGCTAAAAAGAAACACTTTCAAAAACCGCGCTTGGCTTTTCACCTCGAGGGCCGCTTCTTGAATACGAGTTTGTACGTATTGTCTTTGCTGGCGCTGCTATTTGGCTTATATGCGATTGACGTCAGCGTGTCCTTCACGATTCCGCTCGTTTGTTTGAGCGCGGCCTTTATCTTGATGATCGTCCAATCACGAATCATGCGAGCGGCGATGAAACGATTCGATGAGACGACTAAATGTCGGCTGAACCGGGTCAATAACCGTGAGGAGTTCGTCGCTTGGCACCAATTCAAGCACTTGCTGTTTTCCAAAGACATGAATTGGCTCAATCACGTGTTGATCGTCATTATTGGGTCGCTGACGCAACTGGCTAACGATCCGTTCAGCGCTATACCATTAGTCCTCATGTCGGCGATAGCCGTATTAATCAACCGATTGTTCGTCCCATCCATCCGGCAAGACACCGAACGGCTGGCCTTCATGGAAGACGAATGCTTTTCTAAAAACGAAGGTTCCATCAGCCGATTCGAGCAAATCACGTCCTTGAGTTACCGCGTCGCTGACAAAACGATGCTCGTTCGCTTACTTATCGTAGCACTCGTTTTCATGAGCAGCCTCTTGTTCATGGCCCTGCGAGGGCATGTCTACCTCAACTATTTCCTCTTCCAAAGCGCGAGTTACTACCTCATCGTCGACAATGGTCGAGCCTTGATCAATTATCAGGATCGAGAACAACTGTATTTTCAGTTGTATTACCATTTTTTCGTACGCTGAACCGATGGCTGGATATGATAAAATATAAAGCGACGAGATATGGAATTCGAATTCATCAACCACATGGGAGCCGCCTATGACCGCTATCGGTCGGAGTTCCTTAAGTTATTGAAGAAAACCTTGCGCCATCTAGAGATGAATGACGAGGTCATTCTGGAAGTGTCGCTGGTCGACAACGAGGCCATCCGGCAACTGAATCGCGATTATCGAGGCCTGGATCGGGAAACCGACGTCATCAGCTTCGCCTTTCAAGACGAGGTCCCGGGGGAAACGGCCATCAAGCAAGCCCCTTTCATCGATTTGGGGGCCATCGTCATCAGTACGCCCAAAGCCGAAGACCAAGCCCAAACCTATGGTCATTCCCTCGACCGGGAAATGGCCTTCCTATTCGTGCATGGCTTACTGCATCTATGCGGCTACGACCATCAAGATCCAAAGAAAGAAGAAGTCATGTTGGCTTTACAAGACGCCATCATCGGCAAAAGGGAGATTCTATGAAAAAAGGTGATTTGATTGTTGAGGCGGGCTTGGCCCGCGACCGGGCTTATGCCCCTTATTCAAAATTCAAGGTTGGCGCGGCCGTTTTCACCAAAGACGGCAAGGTATTCCACGGCGCCAACGTCGAAAACGCCAGTTATGGCTTGTGCATGTGCGCTGAAAGAAACGCTTTGTATCATGCCATGATGAACGGATATACCAAAAACGACTTGGTGGGACTGGCCGTCATCGGCGATACCAAGAAACCGATTACACCCTGCGGAGCCTGCCGCCAAGTCATCAGCGAGTTATTCCCGCGCGACGGGGTCATCCTGTTGGCCAACCTCAAAGGCGACGTCGTCGAACGAACGATCGATACCTTGTTGCCCGAAGCCTTTGATGACCAGGATCTGTAATCAATGAAATCCGGATTCGTTTCCATCATCGGCCGACCCAACGTCGGCAAATCGACCCTCATCAACGCCTTAATCGGGCACAAAGTGTCCATCATCACCCCGAAACCCCAAACCACCCGCAACACGGTTCAAGGTATTTTGCACAAAGAAGGACTGCAGATCATCTTTGTCGATACGCCGGGAATCCATAAACCGCACCAACGGCTCGGCGAAGCCATGAATCGCATGGCCTACGGATCATTGTTCGACATCGACGCCATTTTGTTGGTGGTCGACAGCGGCATTCCCTTCGGCCCCGGCGACGTCTATATGCTCGAAAAAATCAAACAGCACGAAAACGTCATTGTCGTCTTCAATAAGATTGACACGACGACCTATCCTTTGATTACCTCTTTGAAAGAAACTTACGCCAAATGGCTGCCCAAGGCGCGACAAATCGAGATATCGGCCATCCGATTGGCCAATCTTGAAGAAATCGTTTCCGTCTTAGAAGAACAACTGCCGGAAGGGCCGGCCTATTTCCCGGAGGATGTCTATACCAATTACCCGGAAGCTTTCTCGATGTCGGAAATCATCCGCGAAAAAGTCATGCTCTTGACGAAACAGGAAATCCCCCATTCGATTGCCGTCCAAATCGACCGGATCGAGGACAAGGGTCACACGCGTCATATCGGGGCGACCATCATTGTCGAAAAGGATTCCCAAAAAGGCATCTTGATCGGCCAAGGCGGTCAGATGATCAAACGCATCGGAACCTTGGCCCGACGAGAACTTGAAAACGACTATGGTCGCCACGTGAATTTGGAATTATACGTCCGTGTCGAAGACAATTGGCGCGACTCGCTCTTGCGATTGAAAGAATTCGGCTACAACTGATGGAATATGACGGCCTGGTCGTCGAACTGATCCCCATCAAAGAAGAAGACGCGATGGTCCGCCTTTTAACCTCGGACGGGATCGTGACGTTTTTCGCCCGCCGGGCCATGAATCAAAAAAGCCCCGACTACAGCGCCTTACAACCATTTGCCTCCGGCCACTATTGGATAAGCGAAGGCGCACAAAGCGGCCTTCGTCTAAGCCAGGCCCAATTGAAGAAATATCACGGTTTCAATTATTCGACTTTGCCGCAGCTCGCCGTGCTTGAGTTGATCAAGGAAACTTTGGCGACCATCACCATCGACGGCGAAGCCTTGGCGATCTATCACCTTGTGAACGAAACGATCGATTTAGCCACATCATCGGATAATGCTTTTCTGGCGGCCGCCCGCTATTTGATAAGACTCATGCATGAACTCGGCTGGGGACTCCAATTGTCGCAATGCGTTGTTTGTGACGCGAAAACCGACATCGTCGGGGTGAGTCTACCACTAGGCGGATTCGTGTGCCGACGCCATTATCAGCCAAATGAAGCCATCACCCTTTCGGCTACTTCCATGAAACTGCTCCATGACCTAGATACGGATCCGGTTAACAGACTAATTGCTGACGATGCCATCTTACCGCTGATCGGATTATTAGGCCAACATTACCATAATGCGACCGGCCGAGCTTTGAATAGTTTGAAATTATTCTGACAATACTCTTATAGTGGGTTGACAAGTTATCTTAATCGCAGGATAATTGCTTTCGCGCACGCCTGTGCCGGAGGAGTCACCTATGGCCGATCTCAAATTCGATACGATTGTCACCCACTTGCAAACCTACGGGTTTGTTTATCAGGGTTCTGAAATTTACGGAGGCTTGTCCAATACTTGGGATTATGGCCCTTTGGGCGTGGAACTGATCAATAACCTGAAACGGGCTTGGTGGAAGAAATTCGTTCAGGAATCACCTACCAACGTCGGTATCGATTCCGCCATTTTAATGAATCCCAAGGTTTGGGAAGCGACCAAACACGTTTCGACCTTCAACGACCCGCTCATCGACTGCAAATATTGCAAAATGCGGCATCGGGCTGACAAATTGATCGAAGAAGCATATCCAGACGTCCCCGTCGGAGCCATGAGCCAAACCGAACTAATGGCTTTCATCCGCGATAACCATGTCCCTTGCCCCCAATGTGGGAAAAGCGACTTCACGGACATCCGCCAATTCAACATGATGTTCAAAACCCATATCGGCGTGACTGACGACAGCCAATCGCTCGTTTACCTGCGCCCGGAAACGGCTCAGGGCGTCATCGTCAACTTCAAGAACATCGCCCGCACGACCCGGCGAAAACTTCCTTTGGGAGTCGCCAGCGTCGGCAAGGCCTTCCGCAATGAAATCACCCCGGGGCAATTTACTTTCCGGACCCGGGAATTCACTCAATTAGAGCTGGAATTCTTCTGTGCCCCGGGCACGAATCTTAAATGGTTCGCCTACTGGAAAGAGTACGCCATGCATTTCTTGAGGGGATTGGGCGTCAAGGACGTCAAATTGCGCTTCCGCGACCACAGTCAGAAGGAATTGGCCTTTTATAGCCAGGCCACCAGCGACATCGAATACCTGTTCCCATTCGGTTGGGGTGAGGTTTGGGGCATCGCCGATCGCGGCAATTACGATTTGTCACGACACCAAGAGTATTCGGGCAAACCGCTGGATTACCTCGATCCGGACACCAACGAAAAATTCATTCCCTGCATCGTCGAACCGTCACTGGGACTTGATCGTCTGGCCTTGATGGTCATCTGTGATTCATATGAAGAAGAGATCCTCGAAAAGGACACGCGCGTGGTCATGCATTTGCACCCGGCCATCGCGCCTTATCAAGTGGCGGTCTTGCCGCTCAGCAAACAATTGAACGAAAAAGCCCAAGAAATCGTGTCAATCCTGAATCCGCACTTCAGTGTCGTTTATGATGAGACTGGCAGCATCGGCAAGCGATATCGGCGCCAAGACGCCATCGGGACTCCCTTCTGCATCACGGTCGATTTTGATACGGCCACCGATCAATCGGTGACCATTCGTGATCGCGACACCATGAAGCAGATTCGTATGCCGATTGACGACTTAATTAAGTACATACGCGTAAAAGTGTTTTATTAGTTTGAAAATAGTAAATATATAGTAAAGGATTGGCGCTTAATGGCCTTTGATCGTTCCCCCATCGACGACTTGTTGAAACACGCTGATATCGTCAACGTCATTTCCAATTACATCAACGTCACCAAGAAGGGCCGCAACTTTGTTGCCTTGTGTCCGTTCCACGACGACAAGAATCCCTCGCTGCAGATCAGCCGTGACAAGCAAATTTTCAAATGCTTCGTGTGTGGCCAAGGCGGTAACGCCGTCCAGTTCGTGTCCGCTTATGAGAAGATTCCGTTCATGAACGCCGCCCGCAAGGTCGCCGAACTGGTCAACTACACCGATGATCGATTGAAACAGCATGGCGACGTCCAAGCCGCCAATCCGGAGTTAACGCCTTATTATGCCTGCATGCGCGACGCCTTGGAGTTTTACAAATTCATCTTTACCACCGAAGCGGCCGAACCGGCCTTGGCTTATCTTGAGTCGCGTCAAATCAGCGACACCATTCGCCAGAAGTTCGAAATCGGCTACAGCCTTCCCGACGGCAAAGGCATCATTCAATATTTGTTGAACAAGGGCCATTCCCGTTCGACCATGGAGCAACTGGGCATCATCACCATGAGCCAGGAAGCCACCGATCGATTGGCCGGACGCGTCATATTCCCGATTCACGACCGTTATGGACGCGTGGTCGGTTTCTCGGGTCGCCGCATCGAAGCCGGCGATAGCCCCAAATACATCAATTCGCCCGAATCGAAGATATTCATCAAGAGCAGCATTCTCTATCACTATCACCAAGCCAAGGAAGCGGCCCGTCACGCTCAATATCTTTACGTCCTTGAGGGTTTCATGGACGTCATCGCCTTGTATCGGGCCGGCATCGACGCCGCCGTAGCCCTGATGGGTACGGCCTTTACCAAAAACCATCTGGCGATGCTGAGAATTCCCAATGTCGAACTGCGGATTTGCCTTGACGGCGACGCCGCCGGGCAAGCCGCCATGATGAAGATGATCCCGCCTCTGGATCAAAGCCGCCTGACGTATCGCTTCGTAATGAATTCGGGCGATGAACGCGATAGCGACGAAATACTGAATGCCGAAGGGCCCGATGCCTTGAAGCAATACCTCAATAATCTCGCCAATCGGCTGGAGTTCGCCCTCGATTACTATTCAAAGGCGCGCCCCCTCAAAACGACCGAGCAGCGCAGCCACCTCGTCAACTTGATGCTTCCGATGTTGGCAGCCACCGTCAGCGACCTGATGTTGGAAGAGTATGTCAAGAAATTGTCCGAAGCCACCTCGTTCACGCGGCCGACTATTATGAAGATGGTCAATGCTTACAAAGAGAAAAACGGCCCCATCGACGTCCAAAGCTTCTACGAGCGCTTCCGTCCGGAAGCCCGCCACCTGCGCCGCTTCCAGCGAGCCGAACGGCAATTACTGTACTTCATGCTGACGGATGCCCGGGCCATCGAGTTCTACAAGACGAAAATCGAATACTTCTATGACGACATCTACCGTCAGATCGCCAACTTCATCGTCGAACGGTCAGCCGAAGAAGAATTGCCCTCGCTAAACAGCCTCCTGAGCGACATCAACCAACTGGAGGCCGACAAGAAAGAGGCCATCGTCAAGGAAGTGACCGAGGTCGCCCTTGAAAAAGACTATCCCAAGTGCGACGAGGCCTTGCTTGAGGAAATTCAGCAAGTGATTGTCTCCGAACGCGAAGCCTTCCATTACCAGATGCAGTTGCAGCGAGCCCTCGAAGGCAAAGACGAAAAGGAAAAAGCCCGCATCGTGACTGAGTTCAACCGCTTGATGAAAAAGAATAAACCGAATGAGAAATGAGGAATTGAATATGGCAAAAACCAAAAAACCGATCGCAGGCGAAGAAGCTTTGCTTGAGAAAGTCAACGAGGACGAAGTCGTTATCGAAGAGGAAGAGGAAATCGAAACCCTCGACTCGATCAAAAAACGCTTTCAAAAGAAAGCCGAAGCCGAAGGCTCGATCAGCCAAGACGAGCTGTTCGACGCCATCGAGCATCTTGAATTGAGCGACGACGACACTGAGAAGCTGGTCCTTTTCTTCAAAAGCAAAGGCATCGAAGTCGTGGTTGACGAAGATGACGATATCGATGACATCGTCGTCGACGAAACCAAAATCAAAGAAGCGGAAACCGCCGATTTCGTCGAAGGCGACCTGTTTCAATCCGAATACGAAGACGACGAAGTCGAGGACGAAGACATCGACATCAATCGTTTCGACGCCTTCTCGACCGGGGACATCAAGGTCAACGATTCGGTTAAGATCTACTTAAAAGACATCGGTAAAGTCGATTTATTAAAACCGAGCGAGGAAATCGAAATCGCCAAGGCGATCCTTAACGGCGATGAAAAAGCCAAGGAACGCTTGATCAATTCCAACCTGCGCTTGGTCGTCAACATCGCCAAGCACTACGTCGGGCGCGGCATGCTGTTCTTGGATTTGATTCAAGAAGGCAGTCTCGGCCTCATCAAAGCGGTTGAAAAATTCGACTACACCAAGGGATTCAAGTTTTCGACTTACGCCACCTGGTGGATCCGTCAAGCCATCACGCGGGCCATCGCCGACCAAGCCCGGACGATTCGTATCCCGGTCCACATGGTGGAAACCATCAACAAGATGACGCGGGTCCAACGCCAATTGGTCCAAGAGTTGGGGCGCGAACCTTCGGCCGAGGAGATTTCCAGCAAGCTGAACGGCGAGATGAGCCCGGAACGAATTCGCGAAATCCAACGGATCGCCTTAGAACCGGTCAGCCTCGAAACGCCAATCGGCGAAGAAGACGATTCCCATCTCGGCGATTTCATCGAAGACAAAGACGCCACCAGCCCGATGGAACATACGACTCAAGTGCTTCTTAAAGAAGAATTATATAAAATCATGCAGGATTTGACCGATCGCGAGGAGCGGGTTTTACGCTTGCGCTACGGCCTTGACGACAATCGGCCGCGGACCCTTGAAGAAGTCGGACACGAATTCGGGGTCACCCGTGAACGCATCCGGCAAATCGAAGCCAAAGCCATCCGCAAACTGCGGCATCCGACTCGGGCCAAACGCCTGGGCGATTACCGCGACATCTAACATGAAGATCGCCGAGCGCCTCCGGGCGATCGCAACGCTCGTGCCGGCTGGTGCCACCGTCGCCGACATCGGCTCCGACCATGGTCTTTTGCTTGATTATCTATTGAACATAGGCCGAATCGAAAAAGGATACGCCACCGATAACAAAGACGGTCCTTTTAAGCGCCTCTTGGTTCATTTCCGCGATGAGCCCCGCGTCCAAGTTTACCTGGCCGACGGATTAACCGGGCTGCCTGCTGACGTGGACGCCGTCGTCATCGCCGGCATGGGCGGATTATTGATTAACCGCATGCTAACCGCCGGTCGTTCAAGTCTCGATCAAATCGATGATTTGATAGTCTCGCCCCATCAGCAAGTGGCCGAAGTCCGCCAACTGATGATGAATGACGGCTTTCGAATCGATGACGAGCTTATCGTCGAAGAAGATGGTCAGTTTTACGAGGTAATGCGGTTCGTCAAAGGAAAAGCTGATTATTCTATTCAGGAATTGCGCTACGGACCCCTGAATTTAAAACGTCACGATCAAACCTTAATCAAGAAGATGAAGGCTCGGATCGAGACGATCGACCGGCTCTTAAACAAAGATTTACCCGATTTTCGCATCGAAGAACTGAAACAAGAAAAGGAGTGGCTGCACCAATATGATCAAAACCTCTAGTCTAATAGCCAAACTGGCCAAGCGCTTTCCCAAGCGATTCGCCAAAGAATACCATGATCACGTCGGCTTGATGGTCGGCCCCTTGCCGGCATATTTATCCTCAATCTATCTGGCTTTGGATTTCGACGAGACCGTGTATGAGGATGCCTTGGCGTTTAAACCCGACTTGATTATCACCCATCATCCGTTCATCTACGGCTCGCGGGCGAAAATAGCCAAAACCGATCCGGACAAAGCCGCCTTGATTCACCGCGTCGAACATGATGGATTGCGGATTTATAGCCTGCATACGAACTTTGATCGCGGCCGCGGCGGCATGAATGACGCTTTAGCGGAAGCGCTTGGGCTTGAAGACATCCATCCGCTGGTCAACGACCCAATGGCTCGCGGTGGCCGCCTAAAGACACCACTCAGCGTCGAAGAAGCTGCCATCTATGCCAAAAAGCAATTAAACGCCACTTATGGACTGCTTTTGCCATATGGTAAGCAGATCGTCAGCCGGATCGCCATCGTTGGAGGCGGCGGTTCAAAATCCCACGCCATCGCCATGGACGAAGGCTATGATATGTACATTTCCGGCGATGCCCCGCACCATGTCCGGCGCAGCATCATCAACCGCCATTTCAATTACTTGGACCTCCCCCATGAAATCGAATCGATCTTCATGGACCAAATGGAAAAGTTGCTGATTGAAATCGATCCGTCCCTCATCATAAAAAAAGCGCCCCGCCAGAGCGAAGCGCAACCGATTTAACGTTTTTTCAAATAAGCAATGATCTCGTCGGTCAACTCCGGTGGCGTGGAAGCGCCGGCGGCCACGGCCACGAGTTTTTTGTTGATCAAATCCCCGGGATGGATGTCTTCGAGGGCATTGATGCGGTAGACCAAAGCCCGTGGGTGGGTTTTCTTGGCCACTTCGACAAGTTTTTCGGTATTGCTGGAATGGGAACTGCCGACGATGTAGATCAAGTCGCAGTGGGCCGGTATGTCGATGACCGCCTGTTGCCGAAGACGCGTGGCCGAGCAAATTTCCTCGTTGATGATGATTTTGTCAAAGAGCCGGGTTAAGTCATTGTGGATGGGCTTCAATTCCAAGAACGACAACGTCGTTTGGTTCAAGACGAAGGTGTCTTTCAATAAATCGGCTTGGTGATAATCGAACTTGTCCTTGACGTCGTACAGGATGATATTGGGGTCGATTGAAAGGGCAGCCGTCGTTTCCGGATGGCCTTTTTTCCCGATGAAGATCACTTGTTGGTTCGCCTTAACGGCGGCTCGGATCAAATCGTGGTTGCGGGTTACCCGCGAACAAGTGGCGTCGATAAAGGTGATGCTGCGGCTCTTGGCGATTTCCTCAAGTTCCTGGACATGGCCGTGGGCCGAGAAGATGATGATGGTCGAAGGATTGATTTCCTGCAACAGCTCTTTATGGCTCTTGGTCGTGTCGTAAATGGTGAAGATGCCCTTCTTTTGCAACCGCTTGATCACTTCTTCATTGTGAACGAGCATTCCCAAAATGGCGACGGCCCGCGTGGGGTTCTCGTATTTGGTCTGTTCGGCGATTTTGATGGCATTGACGACGCCCATGCAATAGCCATGGGGGTTGGTGATGTATACGTTCATAACGTAATTAATTGTATCACAAGAAAAAGACGGCCGCATTGTGTATAATATGGACTGGTAACTATATGGGATCATTCGCTAGCTACAACCTATCTGAGACAATCGTCCAAGCTTTAAAAAAGCTTGGCTATGTTTCGCCAACCCCGATTCAGGACGAAGTCATCCCGAAAATCCTCCGCGGCGAAGCCCTGCTGGCCAAAGCCGAGACCGGCTCGGGTAAAACCCACGCTTATTTGGTCCCGCTGATTGACAAAATCGACCCGTCCCTAGGACTGCAGGTCGTTATTTTATCACCCACCCGCGAGTTAGCGCGGCAAACCTACGACTTCGCGCGGGCCTTCATGACGTATTTCCCCAAATTGAAAGTGACGTTAGCCACGGGTGGCCGCGAAATTGAAATACTCAAAGAAACGAATATACCCCATATTTTAATCACCACGCCGGGCCGTTTGCTCAAACTGGCGCAAAATAGCCGCATCAATATCTATCAAGTCCCCAATGTCGTCCTCGATGAGGCCGATATGTTGGTGGATGCCGGATTTATACCAACTATTGACCAATATCTTACTAAAATAGCAAAACCGCGGGTTATGGCCTTTTCAGCCACTTTCCCGAAAACCCTTGAACCACTCATTAGAGCTTATATTTTACCGAACTTCATCATCGATCAGGATCCCGGCATCGTCACTCCGACCAGGGTCCGCCATCACTTGGTCGACATTGGTTTTAAACCCATTTCGGAAATGGTAGCCGCTTTCATCGATGCCAAGCGCCCATATTTGATGCTGGTCTTCGCCAGCACAGTCGAGCTCGTCAAAGAAATTTATGAATTCTTGCATCGAAACGGATACAAAGTCGGCGTCCTGCACGGCGAACTGCCGATGCGAACCCGCACCAGCATGGTCCGACGCCTGCGTGCCAACGAATTTCCCGTCGTCGTTTGCTCGGACATGGCCGCGCGTGGCTTGGATATTCCCGACGTCAGCGACGTTTTATCGGTCGATTTGCCCCCACAGATCGAATTTTACCTCCATCGGGCCGGACGAACGGGCCGCTATCGGGATGAAGGCGATTCTTATCTTTTCTATCATCGCGATCCGACTTCGGAACTCGATAAACTTGCCAACTATAAATTGACGTTTGACTATTGGGCCGTTAAAGAGGGCGAATTGAAGCCTCAAAAGCAGTACGAACCGCGTCGGAATCGACAACCCGTCGACGTCAGCTTGAACCGTGACATTCAAAAAGCCGTGCGCATGAATAAATCGACCGAAGTGAAACCGGGCTATAAGAAGAAAGTCAAAGAAGCGGTGGCTAAAGTCAAATCCAGGCATCGCCGCTTGGCCATCAAGAGTAAAATCCGGCAGCAACTCGAGCAAAATTACCGCAAGAACAAGGAGAAATAGCCATGAGTCAATTATGGATTGGCAGCCACGTCGGACTTGGAGGTCCGGATTACTATTTAGGCACCGTCAAGGAAGCGCTCAGCTACGGGGCCAATACCTTCATGTTCTATACCGGCGCTCCCCAAAACTCTTTCCGAAAACCGCTTGAGGAGATGAAGATTCCCGAAGGGAAGGCCTTGATTGCCGCCAGTTCGATCGATCCAAGCAAAATCGTCGTTCATGCCCCTTACATTATTAACCTCGGTAATACCGTCAATCAGGATACCTTTGACATCGGCATTCAGTTCTTGATTACCGAATTGCGTCGCGTCGAAGCCTTCGGGGCGACGATGCTGGTCTTACATCCGGGCGCCCACGTTGGAGCCGGCGATGATGTCGGTCTCCCACGTATCGTCGAGGGTTTGAACCAAGTCCTGTCCCAAGATGGCACCCATGTTCGGATCGCCCTCGAAACCATGGCCGGCAAAGGCTCGGAAATGGGACGTTCTTTCGAGCAAATCCGCTATTTGTTCGATCATTGCGCTTATCCCGAGCGACTCGGGGTTTGCATGGACACCTGCCATTTGAACGATTCGGGGTACGACGTCCATGACGTCGATGGCATTTTGGATGCTTTCGACCGCATCGTCGGCCTCGACCGGCTGCTCGTCGTCCACATCAATGATTCCAAAAATGTCAAAGGGGCCCAAAAGGATCGTCACGAGAACCTCGGTTATGGTGAAATCGGTTTTGAAACGATCAACCGCTACGTCCATCATCCTCGTCTTGCTGATGTTCCCAAGATTTTGGAAACGCCTTGGATTAACGAAAAAGCCCCCTATAAAGAAGAAATCGCCATGCTCCGAAGCCAAAAATGGATTCCCGGTTGGAAAGACGATTTCTTAAAATAAGTCGATTTGTTCTTTAAGCGCTGCAAAGGCTTCATTCGCGGATACTGTCTTCACGACCTGGCCTTTTTTAAATAAAATCCAGTGTTGCCGGCCGCCGGCCAAACCTAAATCGGCGTTTTTTGATTCGCCTGGGCCATTAACGATGCAGCCCATAACGGCCACCGTCAGCGGCTTATTGATATATTCAAGGTAATCCATGACTTGCTTGGCCATGGTTTGAACATCGACTTCGGTCCGACCACAAGTCGGGCAGGAGACAAGCGTCGGGTAATCGGGATATAATCCCACGTCATGCAACAGGCGCTTGGCGGTGATAATTTCTTCTCGGGGATCGTC
>CAZBUP010000005.1:43360-45104 GCA_964495145.1 uncultured Staphylococcaceae bacterium
TCTTTGATGGCGCGGGCGTCGGCTTGGTCCATCACGCTGACGCGCATCAAATCGGCGCCGAGATCGGTGAGCTCGTTGATTTGGGACACGACCTCGTCGACCTTCGACGTCTTGATCGAGCACATCGATTGGATCAAAACGCGGTTTAAACCGCCCATTTGGAGTCCTTGGATGAATACGGGTTTGGTTTCGGTGCGTTTCATGGTCTTATTCGGGCTCATTATATCATTCGCACGAGTTTTTTATATAGATTACTGCTTTTATCTATGATAAAATAGGCAAGCAATTATTGGAGGATTACTGTATGCGTGACAACTTCATCTGGAAATGCACCGTTTGCGGCGAAGAAAATTATTTGGGCAGCAAGAACAAGAAGAACCATCCCGACCGGATGGAAATCAAAAAATTCTGTTCTCGTTGCAATAAAATGACGCTGCACAAGGAAAAGAAATAACGTTTGATCTATGGTTCGGATTGAAACGATTTCGTATCCGTCCGAGTTTGCGAACACGTATTTTTTGATTCAGGGTTCCGAGGTCATCATCGTCGACCCGGGCAGCGACGGCAGCAGCCTGGCCGCCCGCATCGACAAAGCCTCGTGGAAACCCTTGGCCATCTTGTTAACCCATGGTCACTTCGATCACATCAACGGGGTCGAATACTTGCAGAAGCGTTATGGAATCCCGGCCTACATCCACGAAGCCGACCTGCCATTGCTCGACGATCCCCGGCATAATGGCGCCGACATGTTCCATTTCGACGGCCAGTACGACATCAAGGCCGTTCCCCTATCAAGCGATGAACCGTTGACCATCGGTCATATCGCCTTCGCCACGATCCATACCCCATTTCACACCCAAGGAAGCGTTTGCTACTATTTGAAGGAAGACCGATGCCTATTCACGGGCGACACCTTGTTCAAAGGCAGCATCGGCCGCAGTGATTTGCCGACGGGCTCGTTCCGCCACATCGCTGCCAGCCTCGCCAAATTACAGTCGTTACCACCCGAAGTACGGGTTTATCCCGGCCATGGTCCCAAATCAACCATCGGCGAGGAACTCAAATTCAACCGCTACTTCAAGAAAAGATAAGGAGACCGATATGATTAACGTTACCGAATTAAGACCGAGCAATTACTTCGTCCATGAGAATAGCCTTTTACTCGTGCTCGACATCGCCTTGAACAAAACCGCCATGCGCAAGATGGTCGTCAAGCTCAAGGTCAAGAACATGCGTACCGGATCGGTTACCGAAATGAGCTTCCTTGGAGGCACCGCCATCGAAACGGTCCGCCTCGACAAAAAGCAAATGCAGTATTTATACGATGACGGCACCAGCCTGATCTTCATGGATCAAACTTCCTATGAGCAGATCGAAATCAACAAAGAGCGTCTCGAATGGGAAAAGCAATTCCTTCGCGGCGATGAGACGGTCGAAATCATGTCCTACGAGAATGAAATCCTCGGGGTGAGTTTACCGGCTAAAGTCGCCCTCAAGATCGTCGAATGCGAACCGGCGGTTCGCGGCGATACAGTCAATAAGGCCATGAAAGAAGCGCTTCTGGAAACCGGACTCAAAGTCCGCGTTCCCTTATTTATAAACGAAGGCGAAACGATCGTCGTGCGTACCGATAACGGTACCTATGACGGCCGCGCCTAATGAGGAGGTAGCACATGTTGGTTGTTTTAGCAGGTTTCGGGTGGGATTCGGTTTTATACCTCGCCCTGGGATTGGTCGGCGGCCT